>JAFGWA010000114.1 GCA_016937715.1 Candidatus Goldiibacteriota bacterium | reverse complement strand
CAAGGACCCATTTTATCGAATGGCGAGTTAAGGAAAAACCACCTTAATTTAGCTAAAAAGTAGTCTTGACAAATGAGGCCAGCGTAAGATACGTTTATCTTCAGTTTAAAGCGGCCGTTATTAATTGCGGCGGGACTTATTTTAATTTGTTTTAATGCTGTCATGACAGGGGATATTTTTATCAGAAATCACATTGTTTTTAAGTTGTCTTCATATATAAACGCGGGTAAAGCAAATTATGCCCTGCTTTATACTAAATTATTTCAGAGCCGGATAAAACGGGATTATCAGGGCTCTTTTTACGCGGGGATTATTATGAACGCAACGGGGCAGGAACAGAAAGCGGAAGCTTATTACAGCGGCGCGCTGCGGTTGTTTCCGTACTTTGAAGGCGCCCTTTTTAACCTTGGCAACCTGTATTTTCGGCAGGGTAAATATGACAAAGCCGCTGAAAAATACGGCAGAGTGCTGGATATTAATCCTTTAAATTCGCAGGCGATAAATAATATGGGAAAGGCCTTAATTGAGCGGAAAGAATATCAGCAGGCCGTTATTCTGCTTGAAAAAGCGGGGCCTTCGCGGGATGACGCGTATATAAAATATAACCTTGCGCTTGCTTATTATATGTCGGATAATGGTACAAAAGCTTTAATGATACTTCAGGAACTGCTTGAACTTTCGCCGGACTTCACTTTGGCGGAGGAATTATTGCGTAAAATAAAAGCCGGGCGCGGGGGCGTATGAAAAGGTTAGTGTTGTCTGTTTTTATGACAGGTTTTTTATATTCCTTTATTTTTGCGGCTTTTGAAAAAGGGGCAATACAGCAGCCGGGCGCTGTGGCGGCAGGCGCGGGTTACGCGTGCACGGCAAAGTCCGCGGGAGCGGATTCCGTATTTCATAATCCGGCGGCACTTTTTATTTCAGAATCTTCGGGATTGTCATTAATGTACGGCAACATTGCAAATACAAAAGCCCAGGATGTATACGGAGTACTGTATGGCTATATAAAGCCTTATCTTTCGGTTGCGGCTTCCGCGGGTACAATGTACAGGGAAAACACCGGGGAATATACGTATCAGCTTACCTTGTCTGTGCCTGTGTACAGGGAAGATTTACAATATTTCGGCGCGGGCTGTAACGTAAAATATCTGGTTTCGTCTTATGGCGGGCAGGCGTCCGCTTTAACCGCGGATATTGGTGTACTTACGGTTTTTAAAGATGTATGGTTTCTGGAACAGCTTTCGCTGGGGGCCGTATATAAGGATATAAACGCAAGGTTAAGGCATGAAAGCGGGCTGGAAGAGGAGATTGCTTCCTCTTTAGGCGCGGGCATATCCCTTGTTTATGAGGGTTTTGAATTGTCAGGGGATTTTGATTACATAGCGGATATAAGTACGAATTCATATAATTATTCTGTAGGGCTGTCAAAAAAGCTGCTGATGTTTACTTTAAGAACGGGTTTTGCGGGCTTTCAGACAATCGCGCCGGCGTTTACAGCGGGCGCGGGCATAATTCTTGGCGACTTCACGGTAGATTATGCTTTTGCGGGGCATGCAAGCTCGCTTGGGGCTACTCACAGGATAGAGGCATCATACCTGTTTGACAGGGTTCAGGCGGGGTATATACCTGCTCCTGTAAAGTCCGCCATATATTCCGGCGATTCTAAAGCGCTTGTCAAATGGAGTTCTGTATCGGGGCTTATTACACGCTATCGGCTTTACATCACGCCTGAAAATCAGCAGACAATTACAAGGGAAACCGAAGGCAGGTCTGATATTGATTTTTTAATTACAGGGCTGGAAAACGGTGTTAAATATACCGTGCAGATTGCGGCTTTTTCCGGTGATAAAGAAAGTGAAAAGTCAGATGTGCTTGCCGTTAAACCCGCCGTTATGAATGATAATGCGAAAACGTTTTACAAAAAGGCGGAGTTGTTATATATTGATGGTAAATATAAAGCCGCAATTGATACGCTTAGACAGGCGGGAACTTCCGCTTTGTTGACTGCCGAATACGTTATATTTATGGAAAAACTTGAGAAACTGCGTAAAATAAAGTAAAGGGAGCATATGATGAAAAAATTATTTATCCTGTCGCTTATTCTTATTATTCCGGTTTTAATTTATGCTCAGGATAAAACTGAAGCTGTGGACCCGGAAAAATACTTTTCTCAGGCTGCGGTGGCTTATATGGACGGCAAACTTGATGACGCCACCGTGTTTATAATGAGAGCGCTGCAGTTAAAACCAAACAATCCCAAGTATTCCGGCCTTTATGACCTGATTGTGAAAGAAAGGGCTAACTTTAAAGAAATTTCAATACTTAATACGGTTAATAAGCCCAAATATATGGACGATAAACAATATTCCCAGCTGCTTAATTATATTAAGGCTCTTGAAAAAAACATTAAAAGGCAGGCGGAAATGTCAAGAAACAGGGCGGAAAAAACAATAATTCTGCTGTCTGAACGCACAGGCGAGATAGAGAAGCAACAGGATGAAATTGTAACCGGTTTAATTCCGGCACAGCAAAAACAGCTGGATTTACTTGAAAATGTTCAGGAAACCGGCTTTAATACCGCGAAATACGCCGTGGTTGTCATTTTATCCTTTATTTTAGCCCTTCTTTTTGTTATCATAATTCACTTAAGGAATCTGAAAAAAGCTGAAGAGAGCATAAAATTCCTTAAAGTCAGACAGGATGAGCAGTATCAGAAACTTGCAAGAATGGAAGAAGAACAGAAACGCCTGTCTGAAAAGCCGTAAAATACGGAGGAAATTCCATGAGAAAGTGTGTAATTGGTACTTTTCTTGTTTTGTTTTTTTCTGTGTGTTCTTATGGAACACAGGCCAGGAACATAGAACTTGTGGATGTTCCCACCGCAAATTCCATGCTTAAAGCGGAGCTGCGTTATGACGTGAAATTTTATGCCGGCGGCGGAGTTTTAAACAGGATATATGTCGGTGTTTTTGACAGGCTTATGATAGGCGCGGCCCTTAACGTAACCAACCTGGTTGGAACGGGGCAGATTCAGGTTATTCTGCCGCCAAAACTTCTGGGCAAATTCAGAATAACGGACGATGAAGGCGGAGTGCCCGCGATATCTTTGGGGTATGAAGGCGAATCGTATCTGGATATGTACACAAGGGGGGTTTTTTTAAGCGTAACAAAAGAAATCGCGCTTGGTTCCGTTTTTATGCAGTTAACAGGCACGGTATATACCAACCAGTTCAGCGATATTATAACGAATATGGACATGGGCGCGGGCGCGGCGTTTGCGATAACCCAGGACTTTATGTTATGCGCGGAAATAGACAGCCTGTTCCGTGACAGTTCTTTAAATCTTAACTGCGGAATAAGCTACAGGTTTGACCCCATTACCCTTGAAGTTATATTAAAGTACGGGCTTGGCGAAGAAGATGTAAGGCATTCCAGAGTTTTAAGGCTTACTTACATAAGCTACTTTTAAGGAGAAATCATATGCCACTTGACAAACCGCTTGAATTTGAAAAACCAATACTTGAGATTAAAAAGAAGATAGGCGAGCTTAAAACGCTTTCTGCTGAAGGCAAAATCAACGCGGATTCAGAGATTAAAACTCTGGAAGCGAAGATGGAAGTTTTAAAACAGGATATTTATAAAAATCTTTCTTCCTGGCAGATTGTTCAGATAATGAGGCATGTGGCAAGGCCCAAGATGCTGGATTTTGTTTCGCTTATGTGCGCTGATTTTCAGGAACTGCACGGGGACAGGGCTTTTAAAGATGATAAAGCAATGGTGGGTGGAACCGCAAAGATTGACGGAATACCGGTAATGCTGATAGGGCTTCAGAAAGGCAAAGATACAAAAGAGAACCTTTTTAGAAATTTTGGAATGGCGCAGCCTGAAGGTTACAGAAAAGCTTTAAGGCTTATGAAGACTGCCGAAAAATTTAATGTGCCGATAGTGACTTTTGTTGATACAAGCGGCGCTTATCCCGGGCTTGAAAGCGAAGAACGCGGCGTCGCGGAAGCGATTGCAAGGAACCTTCATGAAATGGCAAGAATAAAGGTTCCGATAATTGTGTGCGTAATAGGCGAAGGCGGCAGCGGAGGCGCGCTTGGCGTGGGCGTGGGCGACAGGATACTTATGTTAAAGTATGCCACTTACAGTGTTATATCATTTGAAGGCGCGGCTGCAATTCTGTGGAAAGACAGCACAAAAGCCGCGGAAGCCGCAAAAGTTTTAAAACCCACCGCGCAGGATCTGCTGCAGATAAAGATTATAGATGAAATTGTGGAAGAACCTGTTGAAGGAGCCCACAGGGATTACGAAACGACCGCGAAAAATCTGAAAAACGCGATTGTAAAAAATCTTAAGGAACTCATGGACACGCCTGCTGACAAGCTGCTTGATGACAGGTACAATAAATTCAGAAACATGGGTTTTTTTACCAGGAGTAACGGATAAAGATGAGAAAATTAATTACCGCGGCATTGTTATTGTCTTTTAGTGTTTTGTGCGGAGCGGCGCAGTCAACAATGCCGCCCGTATCAGAAGCGCCGGAGAATAATTATCAGGCGGTGGTTGTGCTTGACCCCGGTCACGGCGGCGGCGAATGGGGGGCGTCGGCGGGTTCAATTCACGAAAAAAATATAAATTTAAAGATAGCCCTTATGGTCAAAAAGAAGCTTGAAGCTTCCGGAAAACCTCTTGATGTAAAAATTACAAGAACGGATGATTCATATTTAAGCGTTCAGGACAGGGTGGGGATGGCCAACAGCAGCAAAGCGGATCTTTTTGTCTGCATACACAGCGACAACCTGCCGCAGGAAAAAATAAAAGGGTACGCGGTTTACCGTTTTTATTCTCCTTTTCCGGCACAGGAAAACCCGGAGCTTGTGGTAAAGTGGGATGATGTTCAGAAAAAACACATGGCGCAGTCCGCGAAAGCCGCGGAGGTCATTGCAAAATATCTTTCAGCTTCTCTTATTTCGGAATCAAAGAATGCCGGCCAGTCGGGCAATGATACTATTCCCCTTGATTCGCGCGGAGTAAGAAAGGCCAGGTCTTACTGCTTAAACGGTGCTGATATGCCCGCTGTGCTTATAGAAACGGCCAACATAAATAATAAAGAAGACGCTTCGGCGTTAAAGGATGATAAAATTTTAAATTCCATTGCCTACCACATTAAAGAAGGCATACTTGCGTATTTGAAGGTGAAATGATGAATAAAAAAGTATTTTTAATCTTAATCTGCCTGCTGGCGGGCGTGCTTGCCGTGTTTCTGGCGGTGAAAAAGGGCGCGGTAAAAAGCGATTCTCAGAGCGTTATCGCGGCGCTTATGTTGTACAGCGACGGCGACAAAAAAAACCCCGTGGACATATACTTTGCCGACACTGAAACGGAAAAGTTTCTGGTTTATAAGACGGAAATATTTGAAAATAAACTTATTGAAAACCGCATTAAGCAGGTGCTTTTAATACTTTTCTCCGCGCCGCCTGAAGGTTATTTTACGTATATACCGCAGGGAAGCGCTGTCAGGGAAGTGTTTATGGACCCTAATGGCATATGTTATGTTGACCTTGACGCCGGCATTACAGCCAATTTTAAAGGCGGGACATCGGCGGAAAATCACGCGGTTTATGCCATTGTTAATACCATAATGAAAAATTTTCCAAAAGTAAACGGTGTAAGGTTTCTGGTGGGCGGTAAAGAAGCGGAAACGCTTGCCGGCCATATAAAAATAGACGGCATACTTAGGGCTGATTAAAATTACAAATTGATTTTTATAATCAAAGATGTTAAATTATCTTCCGTTTACCGGTTAAATAATAAAGGAGTATGTGTTGGATAAATACATTCCCGAAGAAATAGAAGGAAGGATTTATTCTTTCTGGACAGATAAAGGTTTATTTAAAGCGGATGAAAATTCAACAAAACCGCCTTTTTGCGTCGTTATACCGCCGCCAAATGTCACGGGTTCGCTTCATATGGGTCACGCGCTTAATAACACGCTGCAGGATATATTATGCCGTTATAAAAGGGCCCGCGGATTTAATGTTTTATGGGTGCCGGGATGCGACCACGCGGGAATTGCCACGCAGAATGTGGTGGAACGCGAACTGAAAAAAGAAGGAAAAAAAAGGCACGACCTGGGCCGTGAAAAATTTGTGCAGCGCGTGTGGGAATGGAAGGAAAAATACGGTACGACAATAATGATGCAGTTAAGAAAACTTGGAAGTTCGCTGGACTGGAGCCGCGAACGTTTTACAATGGACGAAGGGCTTTCAGAAGCGGTTAAAGAGGTCTTTGTAAGGCTTTATAATGAAAAACTTATATACAGGGGCGATTACATAATTAACTGGTGCCCCCGCTGCCACACGGCGTTATCTGATATTGAAGTGGAACATAAAGACTTAGACGGCCATTTTTATCACATAAAATACCCTTATAAAGATAAGCCCGGTTTTATTCAGGTGGCAACCACAAGGCCTGAAACGCTTCTTGGCGATACGGCAGTGGCGGTTCATCCTGAAGATCCAAGATATAAAGATATCCCCGAAGGCACATTGATATTATTACCCGAAACAGGCAGGGCAATACCTTTAATAAAAGATGAATACGTGGATAAAGAATTCGGGACAGGCGCCGTAAAAATAACCCCCGCGCACGATCCCAATGACTTTCTGATAGGTTTAAAACATAAACTTGAAATGATAAAGGTTATGGATGAAAGCGCAAAAATGAATGAAAACGCCGGCGCCAAATATCAGGGCATGGACAGGTTTGAAGCCAGAAAAAAAATAATGGAAGCGCTTGAAGAACAGGGGCTTGCCGTAAAAACAGAAGATCATAAGCACGCCGTGGGGCACTGCTACCGCTGCAATACCGTAATTGAACCGTATGTTTCCACGCAGTGGTTTGTTAAAATTAAACCCCTGGCAGAACCGGCCATAAAAGCGGTGGAAGACGGCGAAATTCAGTTTACCCCTGACATGTGGAAGAAAGTTTATTTTGAATGGATGAATAATATAAAAGACTGGTGTATTTCCCGCCAGCTGTGGTGGGGTCACAGAATACCCGCGTGGTACTGCGAATGCGGTGAAATCATTGTCTCTAAGGGAACTCCCGTAGAATGCCCTAAATGCGGCAGCCTGAAAATAACACAGGATGAAGATGTCCTTGACACCTGGTTTTCTTCGGCTTTATGGCCTTTTTCAACCCTTGGCTGGCCAAAAGATACAAAAGATTTAAAGGCGTTTTATCCCACATCCGTCCTTGTAACAAGCTGGGATATCCTGTTTTTCTGGGTTGCAAGGATGATAATGACAGGGATTAAATTCATGGAAAAGCCGCCGTTTGCGCATGTGGTTATCAATTCGCTTGTGTGCGATTCAGAAGGCAAAAAGATGAGCAAATCCAAAGGCAATGTGGTGGACCCCCTTGATATTATTTCAAAGTATTCCGCGGATTCGCTTCGTTTTACCATGGCAACTTTAGAAACCGCCACGCGGCATATAGCGTTTTCAGAGGACAGGCTTAAAGGTTACAGCAACTTTATGAATAAGATATGGAACGCCGCGAAATTTGTAAAACAGAACCTGGAAGGGTATACGGCCGTGGACCTTGATAAAGCGCAGTTAAAGCTCCCTGAAAAGTGGATATTATCAAGGTTTAATTCTGTAGTGGATAAAGTTACCGACGCGGTGGAAAATTTCAGGTTTTCCGAATCTTCCATTTTATTATATGATTTTTTCTGGCACGATTTCTGCGACTGGTACCTTGAAATCGCAAAAATAGACCTGTATAAAGAAGGGTCTGATTATAAAAACACCGTTCAGACGGTGCTTTCCAAAGTGTTAAAGGATTCGCTTGTCTTAATGCACCCGTTTATACCGTTTATAACGGAAGAGATTTACGGGCATATGGGTTTTGCCGGCGCGAAAGAAAGTATAATGAAAGAAAGCTGGCCTTTTGTGCATGAACCTTTTAATTTTGACGCCAAAGAAATGGACACGATAATGGACGCGATTTATGTTTTAAGAAACGCAAGGGGGCAGTTTAATATATCCCCGGCGGAAAAGCTTGACGGCTATATTGTCACTGAAAATAGAGCTGTGGTGGAAGCCAACAGGGACATAATAATAACACTTGCCAAACTTAGTTCGCTTAACTTTGCGGAAAAGACAGGCGAAAATGTGGCAGGCAGGGAAGTTAAGGATTTGGGATTTGCCGGCATTGACATGAAAGGAAAAGTGGATATCGCGAAAGAAACAGAAAAAGCCAAAAAAGCCATAGAAAAGTTTAATAACGGCATAAAGTCAATAGAGGCAAAAATTTCAAACCCCAAGTTTACGGCTAACGCGCCAAAAAAACTTGTGGATGAAGAGAAAGCCAAAATAGAAAAGTTAAAATCAGATATAGACGATGAAGAAAAGAAAATAAAACTGCTGGAAAGGCTTGCGTGATATGAATGGAAATGCTTAAAAAATTTGAAAAAGAAATGAACGAAATAATAAAATTGGCTTTAAAAGAGGATATCGGCCCTGGCGATATCACTACCGATGTGCTTATATCACAGTCCGCGGAAACAAAAGCGGTTTTTGTGGCAAAAGACCATGGTATTATATGCGGGCTTCCGGTGGCAAAAAGGGTTTTTCAGGTGCTTGATAAAAATATAAAGGTCACATTCAAGAAAAAAGACGGTACCTGGGTAAAGCCGGGTGAAATACTGGCAACTGTAAAGGGAAGGGCAAGGGCGCTTTTATCCGGGGAAAGGCTGGCGCTTAATATTATCCAGCGCTTATCGGGTATTGCCACATATACAAGCAAGTTTGTTGATATAGCAAGGCCGTACGGGGTAAAGATACTTGATACAAGAAAGACCACCCCCTTGATGAGGCTGCTTGAAAAATACGCCGTAAAGACAGGCGGCGGAGTTAATCACAGAATGGGGCTGTATGACGCGGTTCTGATAAAGAATAACCACTTAAAGCAGATTAATATTGAAAAAGCGTATGTGGACATGAAGCGCTGGATACCAAAAGAGATGAAAGTTGAAATTGAAGTTGAAACTATAGAGATGCTGGAAAAAGTGATAAAACTTCAGCCGGATATCATAATGCTGGATAACATGAATGTGGAAATGCTGCACAGGGCGATTCCAATGGTGCGTAAGTCAGGCATACCTTCCAAAATTGAAGTGTCAGGCGGCATTAATATGAGCAATATCCGTGACGTGGTAAAGACAAGGCCGGATTTTGTATCTATAGGTTCCATTACCCATTCTCCGCCTTCCATGGACATAAGTTTAAGGATGATAAATTAACCGTTTTTAAAAGGCGCGGGATCAGGATGAATATTAAGCCCATAAAAGCTGTCCTAAGAAACAAACTTCTTAATAATGTCATTGTATTTGATACAATTGATTCCACGAATAACTACCTTCTTAAAAACAGCAATCCGTCAGGAACTGTTGCCGTGGCTGCGGTGCAGAAATCCGGAAAAGGCAAGCACGGGGCGGCGTGGGTATCCGCCAGAGGGGGGCTGTGGTTTTCTTTTATAATTCATCAGAAAATAAAAATGCCTTTTTTGTTTGTTATATTATCATCTGTCGCGGTTGCGGACACTCTTAAATCTTACGGCGTAAAACCGGAAATAAAATGGCCCAATGACGTGCTTGTGAACGGAAGAAAGGTCTGCGGCATACTGATAGAAAATGACTCCTATAACGGCAGGATAGTCACCGGCGTAGGCGTTAATTTAAATAACCGTATTCCTGCGGGTAAAGGGATTAATGCTGTTTCGTTATCAAAGCTTGCCGGCGGGAAAATAGATATTGATGAATTTTTTTGTGATGTTTTAAAGCGGATAGACAAAAATCTTGCGGGTATTAAAACCGGCCGCGCGCACCTTGTTTCGCGCTGGGTTAAATATCAGGGAAACCTTAAAGGCATGGAAATTAAGGTTGTAAAGAATGGCGCTGTAAAAAAATATAAGGCTTTAAAAGTAACATCAAAAGGCACAATAATAACTGAATGCAAAAAAGAGATTAAAGGGGAAGTGTTCTTTCTGTAATTGACAGATATTTTTAAGCTTTTTCATGATGCTCCGGGTTCTAAAAAATTAACGGTTTATTTCAAATACCTTTTTTTCAGGCTTGAAGTCCTGTATATTCTGTCCAGCATAAGCAGGCTTGTTATGGTTTTTGCATCCCTTATTTTACCTTTATCAATCATCCCAAGCGCTTTATCAAGCGTTAAAGCGGCTGTTTCAATATCTTCGTCCCAGTCAGGTTTTTTAACCGCGGGGGTTAAGCCTGTGGCAATATAAATATCCATATTTTCGTTCATAACTCCCGGGGTAGGGTAGAAGTTAAGGATTTTTTTAAGTTTTTTCGCGGCAAAGCCGGTCTCTTCAATTATTTCACGCCCGGCACACGCAAGGGTGGATTCATTGTTGTCCCTTGTTCCGGCAGGCAATTCAATCATGTATTGTTTCGCGGCGTATCTGTATTGTTTTATCAGGAGGATTATTTTTTTATTTATATCAAGAACCGGAATAATTACCGCGGAACCGGGGTGGGTGATAAGGTCGCGCTTAAGCCTTCGCCCTTTAAGGCTTATTATATCCGTAAATACCGTTATTATCCTCCCTTTATATCCAAGGCGCCTTGAAATAAGTTTTTCCGGTGTTTTCATAATTTCTCCTTTTTCTTTCTGCGGTCAATAATTTCTTTTTCCGTAATGATGAAATCCATTCTTATATCATGCTTTTCCGCGGGAATTTTTTTTACAAGCTGGCAGGAAAAAGCAAGCGCTGTTTTTATGGTTTTCCCGGAAAGTTTTCTAAGGAACCTGTCATAATATCCTTTTCCGAAACCAATCCTGTTTCCCTGCCTGTCAAAACCAATACCGGGAGCCGCGACAACGTCTATTTTTCTTATATCTGTCATTACTTTCTTAATGACAGGCACCTTTATACCATAAGCATCTTTTTCTAAATGATTACCTTTTGTTAAAATGACAGGTACAATATCATTGCCGCGAATCCATGGGACGCAGACCACAGCGCCGGTTTTATGCAGGTAATTTATAAGGTAAGATGTTCTGACTTCGCTTTGAGTGCTTATGTATGCCATGACAGTCATCCCTTTTTTAACGGGTATCAGATTCAAAAGATTTTTAATTATAAGCCTGCTTTGCGGCGCAAGCTCTGTTTGGGGAAGGCAGTTGCGCTTAAAGCGCAGTTTTTTTCGTAACAATGTTTTATCCATAAAAACATATTACAATAAATCGCCGCGGTATTCAAGGCGGGGGTTGATTTGTTGAAAAAACGTTCAGGAGTCCGGATATTATTTAAACGCTTAAGTATTGACTTTTAAGTATTTTCTGATAGAATTGGTTCAAATATAGAGGAGGGTCATCAAAATGGTTGAAATGCCTCAGAATAAGAGAGAATTCACAAGAATAAACGCTGAAACACAGGCAATTTATAAAGTGCTTGGAGAGCCTATTGACCTTTCAGGAACAGGTTATTTAAAGACGACCACCAAAAATATATCCAATGGCGGATTATGCATCAGCGCCCCCCGTAAAATCACAAAAGGTTATATTGTTAAAGTTGGGCTGGAACTGGAAACATCCGAAAAACCCATAAGCGCGTTCTGTGAAGTTAAGTGGTGCGCCAAGTCGGGTTCTGAATTTGAAGCGGGTTTGAAATTCTTAGGGCTTGAAGATGAAGATATGGAAAATCTGAAATCATATGTGTCCGGAAGTAAAAACATCCATTAGATTGTTATCAGGAGGCATTGATGGCTTTGCAGCGCAGGGAAGTCAGGACGTCTGAAAGATTTGAGTGCAATGCTACAGCTTCATACAAAAAGCTGGGAGAATACATAAGCTCCATAGACCTTGGATACAGGTCCGCAAAAGCTAAAAATATAAGCAGGGGCGGTGTCTGTGTTTTAATGCCGGCGCCTGTTGAAAAAGGGGATGTGCTTCTTATTGATGTCACTCTTGAAGGTTCTGCCGCGTCAATAAACGCGATCTGTGAAGTGATGTGGTGCTGCAAGTCAGGGGAATGTTATGAAGCAGGCCTTTGTTTCATTAATATTGAAGGAAAAGATTCAAAGTGCGTTGAAAATCTGGGTGTAAAATCAAAGAAGGTAAACTGATACGGGGCTGAAAAAGTTTATCTATCCGCGGTATCTGCGTTGTGAATTACGGCATGTTATTTAATCGGCAATTCTGTTGATGCGGTATTTTGGGGTTTTGTTTTGGGGGATTTGTGACACAAGAATATAATCTGCCGCGGTTATTTCTTGTGACGGGGATATGAAAAACCTTTAAGCTTACAAAGACAGGCAAACCGGTTCAATAAAACCAGATGAATAAAAATAAAAGGTTTTATTTATTTAAATGTTGTGGAATAATGTTTAAAAAAACAGGAGTAAACCGGCTGAAAATGTCAGAAAAGTTCAAAAAAAGCACAGGTATTTACAATTATGTTGTAAAACGCGCGGCGGGATTTATCGCCCATACGGGAGTAATGACCACTGGGCGCTGGATATATTTTGGGGCTATAGTGGGTGTTATTTCCGCTGTATGCGCCATGTTATTTACTGTTTCGCTTAAGTTTACGGGATTTATTTTTCTTGAAACTATTGCGGGAATTAAAACATCTTCACTTGGCATGATGATATTTGAAGAGGGATATAAAAAATGGCTTATCCTTGTGGTGCCGGCTTTTGGCGGCCTGGTTTCCGGCTGGCTTACGACAAAATTCGCCCCTGACGCAAAAGGGCACGGCACGGATTATGTGATTAAAAGTTTTCATAAAAACGCGGGTAATATTTTTTTAAGGGTGCCTGTTGTTAAAATAATCGCCACGGCATTTGTGATTGGAACCGGCGGGTCAGCAGGCCGCGAAGGCCCCATAGCGCAGATAGGAGCGGGGTTTGCGTCTGTTATTGCCAGGGCAATGAAGCTTAATGACAGGGAAAAAAGGCTGTTAATTATGGCCGGCGCGGCAGGCGGAATTGCGGCTATTTTTGGAGCCCCGTTAGGCGGCGCGATTTTTGCGGCGGAAGTCCTTTATAGAAATCACGAACTGGAAGCGGAAGTTATTCTTCCTGCGATTATTTCGTCAATTGTGGCGTTTTCCATATTCCGAAGTGTGATGGGTATAGAGAGGCTTTTCAGCATCGGATCGGTGTCATTCAGTTCCGCGTATGAACTTATTCCGTATACCATACTTGGCGTGGCATGCGCTATTGCCGGTGTTATGTTTGTTAAGTTGTTTAACAGGGTTAAAACGGCGTTTAACGGATACAATAAAATATCTGTAATTTTTAAACCGGCGCTTGGAGGGTTCCTGCTTGGGGTTATGGCCCTATATCTGCCGGGAGTGCTTGGCGGCGGATATCAGTATATGCAGATGGCCTTTGACGGTTCTATTCCGGTTCTTCTTATGTTTCTTCTGGCTGCCGGTAAAATGGTTTCAACATCGCTTACCATTGGCTCGGGCGGTTCCGGAGGCATATTTGCCCCGTCGCTTTTTATCGGAGCAATGACAGGAGGCGCAATTGGAGGAGTATTAAGATATCTGCTTCCGCCGGGATGGATGCCGCCGGAAGCGGCATTTATTGCCGTGGGAATGGGCGGCCTTTTTGCAAGTGTTGCCAGAGTGCCGCTTGCCAGCCTGATAATGGTATCTGAAATGACAAGGGGGTATGACCTTCTTGTGCCAATGATGCTTGTATCTGTTATTGCTTTTCTGCTTAACAGAAAACCTTATACGGTGTATGACGAGCAGGCTGACGGGCTGGTTGATTCACCCGCTCACAGGGGGGATTTTGAAATGGATGTTCTGGAGGATATAATTGTAACGCCTGATATAATTGAAAAGGGAGCCGTTACACTTCCAAGGCGTGCGCCTATTAAAAAGGCAATTGATACGGCTATGAATTCAAAACAGGGGATTTTTCCCGTGATTGACCAGAAAGACGGAGGCCGGGTTGTTGGAGTTTTTTCCCTGCAGGATATAAAGGAATATATTCTGGAAAGCGGACTTGGGGAAGAAACTCTTGTGGAGGATATAACCCAGCATGATTTTATCCGTATTCATATCGGAGAAGGGCTTCATTCTGTGGTGGATAAATTCACAGCCAATGACGCTGACGCGCTTCCCGTGATTGATGAAAAAACAGGAATGCTGACGGGCATGTTTTCAAGGGACGCGCTCATCAAACTTTATAATAAAAAGCTGATAGCCTTATCTTTAAGAAAGGGAAAACCCGGGAACAAGCCCGCCGTGAAGTAATGAGAAGATATGATTTAAATGCGGATAAGGCAGTTTTAAAATGTTTTACATAATGGAGGAATGATGGAATTTTCAGCCGCGGTTTTATTTATAGGATTAATGGTATTTTTTGCCCATTTTTTTTCTGCCACTTTTAACCGGACAAAAATTCCTGACGTGCTCCCGCTGGTGGTGATAGGCATACTTGCGGGGCCTGTTTTTGATTTTATAAATCCGGAAATTCTTGGAAGGTTTGGAGAAATTTTCAGCACGCTTACCCTTGTGATAATACTGTTTGAAGCCGGATTGTGCCTTGATATTTCTGTCATCAGGTCATCCGCCGGCAGCGGCGCCAAACTGGCTGTTTTCAGTTTTTTATTAACTTTCGCGGGGGCGGGTTTTATTTCATATTTTTTTATGGGGTTGGAACTTCTTCAGGCGGCGGTTTTTGGGGCAATAGTGGGCGGCGGCGCGCCTTCAATAGTAATACCGATAATTAAAAAAATGAGCGCGGGCGGTAAGACGGCGTCCGCTGTTGTGTTTGAAAGCACAATAAGCGAGGTGCTTTCAATAGTTATTGTGCTGCAGCTTATAGACACTGCCGGGGCAGGCGGTATTGACGCCGTACACATGTCCGCAAAAGTGTTTCTTGCGTTTCTCATTGCGGTGGTAATAGGCGTTGTGTCAGCCCTTTTCTGGTCTATGATGTTAAACAGAATAAGGCTTCTGGAAAACAGCGCTTTTACAACCCCTGCTTTTGTGTTTATTGTTTTTGGCGGCGCGGAAATTGCCGGTTTCAGCGGGGCTATTGCGGCGCTTTGCTTTGGAATAATGCTTGGCAACATGCAGAAAATAAACGTGGGCCCCCTTAAGCATATTAATGTTACCATGAATGAAGCGGAAAAAAGTTTTATGGCGGAAGCTGTCTTTTTGATGAGGACTTTTTTCTTTTTATACATTGGTATTTCCATAAAGCCCGCGGGTTTTGATGTGTTTGCGTTTGCGCTGGTCATTACGGCTGTTATCTATGTTGCCAGGGTCATTTCGGCTCAGCTGTCGTTTAACAGGAAAGAAAACAGGTTTGATGTTACGGCTGCCGGCGTGATGGTTTCAAGGGGGCTTGCGTCAGCGGTTCTTGCGGGTATTCCGCTTCAGGCGGGAATGGAAGGCGGGGAGTTAATAAGGGATACCGTTTATGCCGTTATTCTTCTAAGTATTCTGCTGAATTCATTTTTATCATATTCTGTTGAAAGGCAAAGGGGTATGTACAGGCTTATATCCGCTTTCTTTTCCGGATTCAGCACGGAAAAAACAGATGACACGGCAGCGGATAAAAATGAAAAAGGCGGCTTTTAATAACTTTTGTTTAAGGGTTGCTTGTGGGCTGCTTATTATATATAATAAATACAGGTTAAAAAGTGTTTTTTATAAAGTTAACATACAGGCAGCCGGGCTTATGCCCTTTAATTCCGGAATTCTAAAAGCATAAAAAAATATTTTCATTGCCTGCTGTTTTTGTACTTGTTGTAATTTTGCCGGGCAAAAGAGTTAACTAAAAATACGGCTGTATTGTTTAAGGAGGGTAATGATGGAAGGGATTGCGGATGAAAAAACTTTCAGATTTTACACGCGTATGCACCTGTCTGAATTAACCGGTGTTTCAGCCGGAAATCTGGAAGAACTGTTAAAATGCGTAAAAAGTATTGACGGTTCGTCCATCTACCACCACACTCACAGATTTCTTCAGCAGCACGAATACCTGAATCCGGAACCTGCCAATGATTTTGCTTATTGGGTTGATGAATCGCTTGGTGAAAGCAGGCTGGCGGAAGCCCTTGCAAGTATTGATACGGTAAGTTTCAAAAGCATAAGGCTGTTAAGGCAGGAATTAATTAATGTCATAACCAATTATCTTGAATCAAGCAAAGGCAGGCAGTTAAGGTCGGCTATGCCCGGCATGGAGTTTAATTTTGTAAAATCGGTAAGTTTTGTTTTTCCCACAGGCTATACGGCGAATTCTCCGGAAGAGTTTGTGAAATGCCTTGAAAAAATAACTTCAGATTCCCTTTATTTTCACATGTTTGAGTCAAGGTTAAGGCTTGATAAAGAGGAAAATGATTTTTCCCTTTGGTTAAGAAGTTCAATGGGGCTGGATAAACCCGCCGATGCCATAAACAGGCTTGACCCGTATACCCATACTATAGGGCAGCTGCGCAGGGTTATTATTGATATTTTAAGAAAGGGCGGTGTTATATGAACAGCATAAACGATTACGCCAAAATAGTGGGTCAGGCAGTTCTGGATGACCTTAAAATTGCCGCCGAAAAATTAAAGGGAAAAAGAATCACGCATGTAAATTCCACGCCGGTAGGCGGCGGTGTAGCGGAAATACTTACAAGGATGGTGCCCCTGCTGAATCAGCTTGGAGTTCAGTCTGACTGGCAGGTAATAAAAGGCAATAACTCCTTTTTTGATGTCACGAAAAAAATGCATAATAACATACATGGAAGCGGGGAACCGCTTACTGAAAGTGAGATAAAAACGTTTATGGAAAACGGAGCGTTTAATGAGGAAAATATGCCCTGTGATTCGGACATAATGTTTATTCATGACCCTCAGCCGATAACGCTTATTAATAAAAAGCGGGATAATAAATGGATATGGCGGTGCCATGTTGACGCAAGTAATCCTGTTGCTTCCACATGGAAATTTCTAAGGGAGTTTATTGACCGCTATGATTCCGCCGTATTTTCCTCGCCCCTTTTTGCAAGGCAGCTGCCCATAAGGCAGTTTTTAATCTCTCCGTCAATTGACCCGTTAAGCGATAAAAACCGTGACATGGAGCCGGAAGAAATAAAAAAGTACCTTGATAAATACAACATACCGACAGACAAGCCTTTAATCACGCAGATATCAAGATTTGACAGGTTAAAGGATCCGGTAGGCGTAATACAGGCGTATAAGAAAGTAAAGCCTTATGTTGACTGCAGGCTTCTGCTGGCAGGCGGGACAGCTGTGGATGACCCGGAAGGCAATGTTGTTTATAACGAAGTGCTTGAAGCCGCGGGAAAAGATAAAGATATAATGATACTTAACATGCCGCAGGATGATAACGCCGTAAATGCCATTCAAAGGGCGTCAACGGTAATAATGCAGAAATCACTGAAAGAAGGGTTTGGGCTTACCGTCAGCGAGGCGCTGTGGAAGTCAAAACCGGTTGTGGCTTCGCATGTGGGCGGAATACCGCTTCAGATTAAGCATAAATATTCGGGGATGCTGTGCCATTCAATAGACGGCGCCGCGTTCGCGCTTAAAATGCTGCTGAATAATCCTGATTTTGCCGATAAACTTGGTAAAAACGGCAAGGAACATGTAAGGAACAATTTTCTGCTTACAAGGCATATTAAGGAATATATGCTGCTTTTTCTTTCCCTTTATTCCAAAGAGGACGTTGTGCTTTTTTAACCCTTGCTTTATTTGCCGTTTAAAAATATAATGTCTTCAGGAGGCCGTAATAAGGCCTCCTTATTTTTTGATGTTAATCGGAGTTAAGGAGCAAAATGAAAAGCGATTTTACGGTTTTAATTGTAGGAAGGGAAAATGTCGGCAAATCCTCCATTTTCAACAAACTTATCAACCAGCAGAAAGCCATAGTTGACGATTATCCGGGGGTCACCCGCGACAGGCTTTACGGCGACGTGGATTGGTTTGGTAAAAAGTTTACCATTGTGGATACGGGCGGAATACTGTTTGACGGCGAAGACCTTATAAAAACAAAAGTTGTGGATACCATAAAAGACGTTATCAAAAGCGCGGACCTTGTGCTTATGGTGGCGGACGGCAAAAGCGGCCTTATTCCGGACGACAAAAAGATTCTGAATTTTATAAAAGAAAATAACCCCAATTACGTTGTCGCGGTAAATAAGATAGATTCGCAGGCGGCGGTTGATAAGACATATGAATTTTATAATATGGGTATTGACACTATTTTTCCGGTCTCTTCCGCGCATTCGCTTGGGCTTGATGACCTTCTTGATTACATAGCGGAGAGAATACCTGAAGTAAAGCCCGATGAAGACGGCGCAAAGCTTCCAAAAATAGCCATAACCGGAAGGGAAAACGCAGGCAAATCATCGCTGTTTAACGCGCTGCTTAAGGAAGAACGTTCCATAGTAACTGAAATACCCGGAACCACCCGCGACGCGGTGGATTCAATGATAGAGTTAAACGGCAAAAAATTCATAATTATAGATACCGCCGGGGTAAAGAAACGCAGAAACATGAAAGGCAAGCCGGAAGCTTTCGGCATTGGCAGGTCTTTTTCCAATGTAAAAAGAAGTGATGTTGTCCTGCATGTCATTGATATTACCACGGGCATTACAGAGGTTGACAAGAAAGTGCTGGGCTATGCCGCGGAACACTTAAAGGCTGTTGTTATCTGCGTAAACAAATGGGATCTTGTAAAACCTTCGGAGCGCGACGCTAAAAGAAAAGAATATGTTGAATATCTGCGGGATGAAATGAAATTCATGGACTACGCGCCGGTTGTCTTTGTATCCGCCAAAAATTCGGCAGGGCTTGAAAAACTTATAGATATTGTAATTAGGGTTGAAAAAAAGTATAATTTCAGGGTAAAGACATCAATATTAAACAGGATGATAAGGGAAGCGGTTTTCAGAAAGGCGCCTGTGACAAAAAAAGGCAGCCTTAAAATATATTACGCGACGCAGGTTTCTGCCGCGCCGCCCACTTTTACGCTTTTTGTAAATTCTGCGGATAAAATACACGAAAGTTATTTAAGATATGTCATAAACAGGATTCGGGAAGATTTTGGATTTGACGGCTGCCCGATTAAGCTTAAAGTAAAGCAGAAAGAAAAAAAGGAGGCTTAGCACGTGGGAATAATTATAATTATTGTAAGCGCTGCGGCTGCGTACCTTATGGGTTCAATACCGACAGGTTACCTTATTGTTAAAGGTTTAAAAGGCATTGATATCAGAAGCGTTGGAAGCGGAAATATAGGCGCTACTAATGTCAAGCGTGTGCTTGGCATTAAATGGTTTTTTGGGGTTTTATTTCTTGACGCGTTAAAAGGGTTTTTGCCGGTTATCGCGGTAAAGATATTATTCCCGCAGTATCAGTTTCTGCCGGTACTGGCCGCTTTGTGCGCGGTGCTGGGACATACTTTTACGCTGTTTCTTAATTTTAAAGGCGGAAAGGGAGTGGCCACCGGCCTTGGCGTTTTTCTGGCGCTGGCGCCGATATCCGTAATATGTTCTGTTGCTTCTTTTGCCGTATTTTTATGGATGTTTAAATACATATCATTGGGTTCCATTATGGCTGCAATTCTGCTGCCGGCGTTTGTTTTTATATTTGGAGAGAACGGCTTTTTAAACCTTGTATTGGTATTCGCCCTCTTCACGGCGTTTTTTGTGGTTTATAAACATAAAGAAAATATTAAAAGGCTTCAGGAAGGCACTGAAAATAAGTTTACATTAAAAACGCCTAAGCAGGAAGAACCTGCAAAGCCTGAAAATAAAAAGAAGGCGGTAAAAAAATGAGGGTATCCGTAATAGGCGCGGGCGGCTGGGGTACGGCGCTGGCCCTTATACTTCATTCAAACGCGCACGAAGTGCTTATATGGGAATTTGTCCCATCCTACGCGGAAGAACTTAAGCAGAAAAGGGAAAATGTTAAATTTCTTAAGGGCGTGAAAATACCGGATAACATTGAAATAACAACTGATTTAAAACGCGCCGTTGATTTCGCGGAAGTGATTGTCCTGGCGGTGCCGTCGCATGTTATGCGCTCGCTGGCGTTAAATATAAAAAAACTTAATTATAAGAAAAAAATATTTGTAAGCGTGGCAAAGGGAATAGAACAGGATACTTTAAAGACCATGTCCGCCGTCATAAAACAGGTGTTAGGCCCGGTTCAGTTCGCGGTGCTTTCAGGGCCTTCGCACGCGGAAGAAGTGGGCAGGCAGGTTCCAACCACTGTGGTTGCGGCTTCCGGCAGGGCGGGGATAGCAAAGAAAATACAGGTGTTGTTTTCAAACAATGCTTTCAGGGTTTACAGCAGCACGGACGTAAAAGGCGTTGAACTTGGGGGCAGTTTAAAAAATGTTATTGCCATTGCCGCCGGGGTTTTGGACGGGCTTGGGCTTGGCGACAATACCAAAGCCGCGCTTATAACAAGGGGCCTTGCGGAAATGAAAAGGCTTGGCGTAAGGATGGGCGCGAAGGAAGATACTTTTTTTGGGCTTTCCGGAATAGGCGATCTGGTTGTAACCTGCGAAAGCAAGCACAGCCGCAACAGGTCGGTTGGCGACCAGATTGGGCAGGGTAAAAAAATAGATGAGATATTAAAAGGCATGGAAATGGTGGCCGAAGGCGTAAAGACCGCGAAGTCCGCCCATGACCTTTCAAAAAAATACAAAGTGGAAATGCCCATAACAAATGAAATATATGAACTGATATATTCAGGAAAAGACCCAAAACAGTCAATCAGCGACCTTATGACAAGAAAGTTAAGGTCAGAGCGCGAACTGTTAAATAAAGAATAGGGGGTACGGCATATGGAAATAAGGGATAAAAAGTACTACCCGATAAGGGAAGTGGCGCAGATAACGGATGTCAAGGAATCCGTAATAAGGTTCTGGGAGCAGAACTTTGATGAGTTAAAACCGATAAAGAACAGGGTAGGGCAGAGAAAATATACAAAAAAAGATATTGATGTTATCTTTATTATAAAAAGGCTTCTTTATGATGATGAATATAAAATAAGCGGCGCGCAGAAAAAGGTAAAAGAGATTCTTGCCGCTGAAGACGGGCAGCAGCTGGAACTTTTTGAACTTGAAGAGAAATTAGGCCAGCAGAAAATTGAAGATGTTAAAAAAGGCCTTATGGAGTGCCTGGAAATATTAAGGAGTTAGGAAAAACCTTTTAAACAAGGGCAAAAATGTCCTTGAAACAAATAGTTCACAATGGTATATTATAAAATCTTAGTTATGCAATAACTTGTTTGTATAGTCGGGGCGTAGCACCTGACGATTGATGAGGAAAACGCTTCATGATAATTGTCAGGTACACTATCCTCTCGATAGAATAGGAAATTAAGGTATAGTCGGGGCGTAGCGCAGTGGTAGCGCGCTTGGTTCGGGACCAAGAGGCCGGAGGTTCGATCCCTCTCGCCCCGACCATGAGATATAGTGTGGCATTAAGACAAGTAAAGTATAGTAGTAAAACGTATCCCGAAGTTAGAGGGATCGAAGCGAGTGACCGCCGAGCGATTAGCGAGGAAAAGTGAGCCGGAAGCGAACGTAAGTGAACGAGGGGGCCGAGGAGGCGCAGGTAGCGCCGAGGTGGCCGCGAATCCCTCTCGCCCCGACCATGAGATATAGTGTTAAGAAGCATTTAAAATAAATAAGATTCCGGGAATACTCCGCCCGGTGATGTTGTGTGAGGATAACTGATGACAGTATTCAGGTTTAATTCCTCCCGGTATGAAAAATTGATTTGCAAAGGTCGGGGCGTAGCGCAGTTGGCTAGCGCGTTCGCTTGGGGTGCGAGAGGTCGCTGGTTCAAATCCAGTCGCCCCGACCAGTAATTTTAACGGATAAACCAAACTAAAAAAACCGGTGAAAATGTGAAAAAAAGCCTGGCAGTTTTGGCAGTCCTTTTATGGGCGGTGTGCGTACATGCGGAAAGCGTTGACGTAAATCATTTTCTTGAATGCCCGTCAGTTTCCGGCGAAAGCGGCTTTATATATAACCCTTCAGCTTACTCCCTTGGATACGGCAATTTAAGCGCAGGCATCCACAAATTCATGTTCAAACTTAATTATGGGTTCATAGATATTCTGGAAGCAGGGTTTACCTTTGATTACGGGGAGACCAGCGACTTTGTGCAGGCGCTTAAAAATATTGACCTGAATCTTAAAGTAAGGCCGTTTAATGAAGAAGAACATTACGTTACCGCGGCCTTTGGAATTGAAAATATGCCCGTAAACCTGCTTGAAGGTTTTGGCGACAGGATGAGTATTTACGCCGTAGTTTCAAGAAAACTCTTTGATTGGGGTTTTAACATTTCTGTGGGGTTAAAAAATAATATCCGCGGTAATGAATTAAAACCGCTTGAATGGAACTTTTTTGCCGACGCGGCAAAGGTAATAAACGATACTGTAATGGTGATTGCGGAATACGAAGACGGCAATTTGAACACCGGCTTAAAGATAAGCATCAGTTATAACCTTAACGTGGAAGCGTATGTTGAAAGGCTGAATCATACGGAAGATTTAAAAAGTTTTGGACAGTTTCTCCAGGAACACTTTATATTTGGGATTACTTTTATTCAAAAGGCGTATTAATGGCGGAATTGGCCGGCGTATTAATAACGGTAAGCGGAATGGTGCAGGGGGTGGGCTACCGCTGGCACTGCAGGCAAAAGGCGGCCGGACTGGGGCTTAAAGGGTACGTGAAAAATCTGGAAAACGGCGATGTGGAACTTAAAGTATTTGGGGAGCGCGGGGATATAAACGGGCTGGTATCTGAAATCACAAGGCGCGATAAGTCTTTTGCCGTGACAGATATAAAAATTGATGACATATCTTTTGATAAAAGTTATAATGATTTTGTAATATTGTAATACGCTTTTTAAAAAAGCCGGGGGGGCTATGAAGAAAAAAAAGAAAGCGTCAGGGGTAAAAAAGAAGATAATTAAAAAGGTTAAAAGCAAAAAGATAAAGAAAACTGTTGTATCAGTAATTGCAAAAAAGCCGGGGAAGAAAGCTGCAAAAAAAGAGGAACCTTCCGAACTTGCCGAAGATTTTGCCGCTGACACAGAGTCTGAACAGGATACCCCGGATGTTTCAGGGGATAAAATAAACATAAAACGTGACCTTATTTTAAAGGGTATTGAAGATGAAGAGGAAGACGAAAAATCCATATTAAAAGCGGTAAACGGCAAGGATGCTCTTGCCCTGTATTTTGATGAAATAAGGTCGGAAAAGGTATTAAGCGCGGAAGAAGAACGCGACCTTATCATTAAAACGCAGCATGGCGATGACGTTGCAAAGGCTAAACTGACCAAGGCAAACCTGAAACTTGTGGTAAAAACAGCAAAAAAATATGAATACTTTGGCGTGCCTTTAATTGACCTTATTGAAGAAGGAAACATAGGCCTTTTGAAAGCTGTTGAGAAGTTTGAAGTGGAACGCGGCTTTCGGTTCAGTACATACGCCACCTGGTGGATAAAGCAGTCCATAAACAGGGCTATTGCCAATCAGAAAAATACGATAAGAATCCCGGTGCATATACTGGATGTATATCATAAGTATTTAAAGCTTCTGGAAAAAGAAGTAAAAGATAAAGGCAAAATTCCGGAAAATTACGATATGGCAAGGAAATTAAGAATAGACCCCATTAAATTAAATGAGATATTGAACATAATTAAGTCGCCCAAGTCGCTTGACCTTGAATATGAAAGTGAAGACGGCGAAGGCGGCAGGTCTTTAAAAGACACTGTTGAAGATATGGTGCAGGCAAAACCGGATCAGGAACTTTTTGACAATGAGAAAAAAGAAACTATGATGGAACTTATCCGCATGCTGAAGCCGAATGAACAGCAGGTAATAATCTGCAGGTTTGGCCTTGAAAATAAGCAGATACTTACGCTGGAAGAAATAGGAAAAAAACTTAAACTGACGCGCGAGCGTATAAGGCAGATAGAGGCAATTGCGATTAAAAAACTTAAGTACTTTATGAAGACCGCCGACAAAAAATAACATATCCGGCACATTTACAAAATAGAAAAGGGGTAATTTTGATGGAAAAGCAGATTAAAAAAGTCATTAAAGATGTTGTGGATTTTCCAAAGAAAGGGATAATTTTTAAGGATGTAACTCCCGTGTTTTCTGATGCCGCAATTTTTAAGAAACTTATTAACACCCTTGCCAAAAGGTATTCAGGCAAAAAGATAGATGCCATAGTGGGTGTTGAATCAAGGGGATTCATTATAGGCGCGCCGCTTGCGTATAAGCTTGGGCTGCCGTTTGTGCCTGTAAGAAAACCGGGAAAGCTTCCGCGTGAAACCTATAAAGAAGAATACGCGCTTGAATACGGCACCAATACGCTGGAAATTCACAAGGATGCTTTGAAAAAAGGTAATAAGGTAATTGTGGTGGATGACCTGCTTGCCACAGGCGGAACCATGGAAGCGTCCGCCAGGCTGGCAGAACGCTGCGGCGCCAAAGTGGCGGAAATGGTATTTGTGGTGGAACTTGATTTTCTTAAAGGCAGGGAAAAGCTTAAAGATTATAAAGTATTTTCAATAGTCCATTATTGATAATGGCCATACTTCAAAATACCGCCGTTGTCCTGCTGACGGCGGTTCTCTTTTTAATCATAACAGGAACCGGCGCTTTATTTTTAAGGGCAATAAAAGGGGAGCCTGAACCGGGCGCGGATTATATTATATTTTCTTTTGCGTCAGGCGCGGTGCTGTTTTCACTTGTGATTCTTACCGCGGGAAGGGCTGGGTTTTATACACTGCCTGCTATGCTTATCATAGCAGCTGTCTTTGCCGTATGCGCGGGTTTTTCCGCGGTACGGGTTTTTGAATCAGTAAAGCAGGCGGTTAAATCCTTCTCTGATGTTAAAGGATATATTGCCTTCGGCGTATTAATACTTGCGCTGCCAAGGTTTATAGCTGTTTTTTTTAATATCTTTGTGCCAAACACTTCATGGGATACAATGGCATACCACTATGCCATTCCTTCAATTTATCAGCAGGCAGGGCAGATAACCTATATTCCTTTTATGTATCATTCCAACTGGCCGCAGAACCTTGAACTTATTTTTGGGTGGTCAATGGCGGTTTTTAATGACACGCTGGCTGGCGGCGCGGCTTTTATATTCGCGGCAATGCTTTTATTAACCGTGTTCAGGTTCGGGCAGAAAGTTTTATCCTCGCGCGCGGGGATAATTGCGGCGGCTATTGTGTGCGCTTTTTCTGTTTTTAAAAGGGAAGCGGTAAACGGGTATGTGGATACAGGGCTTGCTTTTTATGAAACGGCCGCCGCTTATGGCGTGTTTTTATATATGCATTCAAAGAAAAGGGCGGATTTAGGCGCTGCCGCTATTGCCGCGGCGGGCGCCGCGTCGGTTAAAATACTTGGGCTTTTCTCCGCGGCGTTTCTGCCGTTTTTTATTCTGCTGGCGGATTATATATACGGCAGGGAACAGAAAAAGCTGCGGATAGCGGATGCCGTGTTTTTTGGCGTAATTGCCTGCCTTGCCGCGGCGCCGTGGTATATCAAAAGTTTTGTGGATACCGGAAACCCTGTATGGCCGTTCGCGTACGGCATCTTTGGCGGTAATAACTGGTCCAAAGAGTTATCTGATTTTCGCAGTGCATATTACGAAGCGCACGGAAGCGGAAGGGGAATTTTAAACCTTTTATCATTGCCGCTGTCTGTGATTACATCCAAAAATATGGACGGGTACGCGGGGAATAACTTTATATTCCTGTATCTAATGCTTCCGTTCTCCCTTTATATGGCTTTTGTTAAAAAGCATAAAGACACGTTATTATTGCTGCTGTTAACCGCGTGTTTTCTTGTTTTCTGGGTGGCTTCCAGCCAGTTTGTAAGGTTCCTTTTTCCGGGGCTTGTCATTTTTACGGTCTTAAGCGCGGCAGCCGCGGATTATATATTTTCTATGGATAAAAAAATGATTTTAAAAATATTAACAGGCGGATGTGTTTTATACCTTCTGCTTTATTCTTACCCGTTTAAATATGAAGGTGACTTTGCGGGTGTTAAAACATTTGCGGGGATAATAGACAGGGAAAAATATCTTGAAGGAAATATGGATAATTATAAACTTTTTAAAAGGATAAACGCGGACAATGATATAACGGGTAAAATAGTGTTTTTCAGGGAGATAAGGGGATATTACCTGAAGAAAGATTATATATGGGGGGATCCGACAAATCAGTGGCTTATCAGATACCGCAGCACGCCGGAAACCCTTATTGACCTTCAAAATAACGGTGTAAAATACGTTGTGATGAATTCAAATATATATTCTAAAACAGGCGATGGATATACTGAAATTGTATTTAAAATAATGAATGAAATAATTGAAAAACACTCACGGCTTAAATACTGCGATAACGGTGTTTGTCTTTACGAACTGATAAAATAAAACGGCATATTGCCGAAATAAAGGGAGGAAATATGAAGAGAAAAGCGTTGGTACTGGGTTCGGTGTTATTGGTTCTTATGTTTTTGGCAGGTTGCGGTAAGCCGTTTCACAAACAGCTTGATGAGGCGCTTACAGCGGGCAATTATCAGGCAGCGGCGGATTTAATTGATTCAGAAAAAGTAAAGCCAAAGGAAAATATTTACAGTGAGAAGAACGAGATTTTATATTACATGGATAAAGGAGCGGTACTGCAGGTATTAAAACAGTATGAAGAAAGCTGCAGCTTAATGACAAAAGCGGATGACCTTGTGGACAAACTGTACACGAAAAGCGCGCTGGACGAAACCGCTGCGTTTTTATCAAATGATTTAAGTATAAAATACAGGGGCGAGGATTTTGAAAGCGTTATGTTAAGCATAGTATCCATGCTTAATTACATGTATCAGGGTAAGTTTGAAAAAGGCGTAATAGAATCAAGAAAAGTTAATAATAAACTTAAATACTTTGAAGCGGAATACGGGGATAAGGCAATATACACAGAAGACCCGCTTGCGCGCTATCTGGCGGGATTCTGCTACGAAGCATCGGGTTATTACAATGAAGCGTATATTGATTACAAACTTGCGGCAGCGGCGTGCGAAAAGTATGAGAGTATTTACGGCGTAAGTGTTCCGGAGATGATGAAATCAAGCGTAATTTCAATGGCTGATGCCAACAGGTTTTCGGATGATGTGGAGGAATATACAGGCAAATGGGGCGCGCTGGATTATACAAAAAGGGAAGCGCTTGCAGGAAATTCAGAAGTGCTGCTTGTGATATATGACGGGCTTCCCGCGTATAAGGTGGAAGACAAGAATTTTTTAACAGGCATAGCCCTTCCCAAATACCAGAAGAGGGCAGGCTGGCTGGAAGATGTAGAGGTTAAGTGCAGGGAAAAGGTGTGCCCGGTAGAACTTGTTCAGGACCAGGCAGCCATATCGTATAAGAATCTGGAGACTAAAAACGGGATTATGATGTTAAAAGGCGTGGGCAGGGGCGTGGCAAAAGAATTAATGAAGGCGCTGCCGATGGGAGCGCTGTTTGTAGGCGAAGAAAAAGCGGATACAAGATGCTGGAGGACAATTCCTTCCAGATTCCACCTTGTAAGGGTAAAACTTGCACCGGGACAGCATGAAATAAAGGTCACATTAAAAGCAGCCCCAGGGGATAAATTACACCAGGACCGCGTGGAAACAATAACCGCAACCCTTGCAAAAGGCCAGAAAAAAGTATATCCGGTCTACGCGTTTTAATTTGTTTTGTCTTCTAATGTATAGGCGCAACATCTTGCGCCTATACATTAGAATTTAATGTTTATATTTGTTGTTGTCTTTTAACGTAGAGACGCAACATGTTGCGTCTCGCCTTTTTGATTTTGGAATTTAATGTTATATTTGTTGCTGCCCTTTAACGTAGAGACGCAACATGTTGCGTCTAGCTTTTTTGATTCTGGAATTTAATGTTATATTTGTTGCTGCCCTTTAACGTAGAGGCGCAACATGTTGCGTCTAGCTATTTTGATTCTGGAATTTAATGTTATATTTGTTGTTGCCCTTTAACGTAGAGGCGCAACATGTTGCGTTTCATATTTTTAAAATAGAGTCTCTCTTTTACGGAAAAATATCAGGAAAAGTATATTTACAGGGAATAAGGAGTATTTTATGGAAAAAGAGAAGTTTAGTCTAAGATATGTAGATCCTGAATCAATTGTTGAATTTATATTTTTTACAATTATTGCTTTGTCGGTTTTTGGTATGTTTCTTTTCGTGACCGAGTACAATGTTCCTTTTTATTTTGCCTTTAAACATTTATCGATTCCGATATGTGTTATATATTTCTATTTCATTATTTTTCAGAAGAAAGTACGAAATTTTATAAATGCGGCGCTTAAAACAAATGATATTCGCCTGATAGTTTTTTCCCATATTGCAATACCGGCCATATTGATACTTATGTCCGGAGGCATTGTAATTCTGATTAATGGAACTATCGGGCAAAGGCAAGAGGTTAGAATAGAAGGCCCTTTGGCGGTTGATGACGATAAAGTGAAAATTTCTGATATAAATTTGAAAAGAGACGTGTTGTGGGTTTTGTCGAAATCTGAACTTAAATCTGCCGGAAAAGATAACATCTATTATTTGGACGCATATAAAGGCGGTTTGGGTATTTTATTCATTCGTAAGTTTGATTTTTCAACTTTGCATTTAATCATTTCGCTAAGTATATATTTTATTCTTGCTATTGGTTTGTTTGTGTTTAAAAGAAAAGCGAAAGTGCTTGACGGAATCACATTGAAAATGTATGAAGACATGCAAATTGATATCGAACAGTATGTTAAGAGTAAACAGGGCATATATTTTAATTCTGAAAACGGTACGTTATGTGATTCTGCCGGTTATTACTATAATGTATATCAATTGTTATCGGATTATGCAAATCAAAAAGTTGAAGAAAGGTATGTTTACCTGGAGTCGAAATTAAATGCGTTTTTAATTAAGGAGAATTCAATTGATTATGATGAAAATGAAGATGAGCGGTTTCCGAGGTTTATGACTAATGCTGATTTTATTAATGGATTCTGGGACGGGGTTGGTAATGCTAAGAAAACTTATAAAAAACTTTTAAAGTCAAAATTTAAACAGGGTTCTTTTTTAAGTTTTAATATTGTGTTTAAATCTGATAAAGAAGAGAAAATAAATGAATTAAAAAAAGTATTAGAAAATAGCTACGGGTATGCTGAATTTAAAATTAAGTTTTCAGGTACCGGTGTTTTATTGGAATGTCTAAGTGTGGAGTTACGCTGGCCTCATTTGTCAAGACTACTTTTTAGCTAAATTAAGGTGGTTTTTCCTTAACTCGCCATTCGATAAAATGGGTCCTTG
>JAFGWA010000113.1 GCA_016937715.1 Candidatus Goldiibacteriota bacterium | reverse complement strand
TTTTCAGTGCGTGCCGCATAAACATACTATGTTTGCGGCAGGAGCTGTTTAATGCCGCGCCGGCAGATTCGTATGTACCGGGAGTTTACGGTTGCCAATGACGTTAACACACCGGCGATTTCAGGATTGTTTGGATACAAGAACACCAATTTGCGGCACGTACTGAAAAAATATACCCAACCCCTGTAAAACTGAGGGACGGATGCACGGAGGGACAGAGGGACGGAAGTAAAAACAAATAATTAAGTCAACAACGCGCGGGCTAAAGACCCGCGTCTACCAATTCCAAAACAAATCAACTGTCCCCTAACACTTACACTCGTAAACTCGCGTAAGCCCGGGGATTTCCGCTTCGCAGGCTCACTCCAACCGCGCCCTAAAAGGACGCACCTACCACTGCATAAACAAATACCCGGACAGCGCGGGAGCGCTGTCCCTACAAATTCTTAAACCAACTAAACTACCTTGTATTCTTATAATAATCCGTTTCGCCGAATTTCTGTTCGGAGAGCACTTTGCCTTCTTTTGTGTATTTCTTTATGCTGGTCAGGATGCCTTCATCGTACATATGTTCTTCTTTTAGCCGCTTGTCGTGATAATATTTTACAACCCCGTCTATCGTTTCGCCGTATTTCTTTATCATTCCGTCAGCACCGTGTACCCAGCGGGCAATTTCACGGCCAAGTTTGTAAAACACCTCTGTCTCGCCTGTCCTTATTGATACAATTTCGGAATATACTTTTTCAGATATAAGCTTGCCATTTTCAGCAAATGTCTTTAACCTTATAATATTATCACCGGCAAACTTGCCTTCTTTCCACACATTGCCCGACGGGTAATACAGCTTATAAAGCCCGGTCTTCTGCCCGTTAAAATAGTTCTTTTCCATCATTATTTCGCCCGTTTCATAGTATTCCACAACTCTGCCGTCGGGTATGTCACCGTACATTTCATAGCGTACAAGCGTACCTTCCTTATTTATAACTTCAATTGCATAAACTTCTATCCCCGCGGTTTTTGATTTTATAGGGGCATCATCTATATAAAAACTCAGCTTATACGTGGTATTGCCTTCTTTGTCAGTCCCCAGGATTGATGTTTTCTGCACCATTTCAAGACTTGTTTTTTTCTGTTCAGCCATCGCTTATCCCTCCCTTTACTATTTTTTATTTAAAAATCCTTCCTTGCAAGGTAATTCTTTAAGCCCTTTCCTTTTGCAAAACTTTCAGCTTCCGCCCTGGTCCGGAACTTTCCTGTTTTTAACTTAAAGAAATTTCCGTCTTTTACAATTTCGGCTTTAACCCCTTTTTTTGCCAGATTTTCTTTTTCAAGTTCCGCGTTTTTTTCAAGCGAAAAAGCGCCCACCTGCACGGTAAAATATTCAATTATTTCCGTTGGTTTCACTTCAGCCGGCATTGTTCCGGTTACGGTATCAACCGCTGTCACGGCTCCCACCTTTACGGATTCTTCGGGCAGGTCAGCAGAAGGAAACCTTTTTAACATAGCGGATTCCGCGTCTTTTGCTTTTTCCACATTTCCCGATTTTCTGTAAGCTTCCGCAAGTTTCTTATAAACATCAGGCAGATAAATATATTTTTCAGTGTCCTCTGTTTTATCAATTACATTTTGATAAGAAAACACAGCTTCGCCGAATTTTGCCTGCTTAAACAGAATGTTGGCGTAAGCCAGTTCTATCCTGTTTTTGTACATATAATACCCTTTGCCGCCGTTATAATCCGCGTAAAGTTTTTTTGCCTCTTCCTGCCTGCCCTGCCCGTCAAGGGAAAGAATCATATAATAGTAAGCCGGCTCTATCCATACTGTATTGGGAAACCTGCCCATTACCGCCCCAAGGTACTCTTCCGCTTTTTTATCCTCTGCCATGGCGTAATACATTCTGCCAAGCGAATACACGGCTTCTGCTTCGTACTCTGTGCCGGGATACTCTTTTATAATTCTTTCATAAATATCTTTCTTTTTATCAACATTTTCTTCGGCTTCCGCGATTTTCATAAGCGCGGAAGGTTTATACCTGCTGGAAGGGTATTCCTTAATAAAAGTTTCAAATGCCGCGGAGGCATTCTTATATTCTTTGGAATTATAAAGGGTCATTGCTTTTAAAAAAACATCATCTTCCGACGGTTTCGCGAACATACATGACGACACCGCAAGCGCTATTACTGCCGTTAAAACAAATTTTTTCATTTTACCGTTTCTCCTGAAAAGGACATTCCTTTTAACCCCGTGATTTTAACTTTAAATATCTTTCCTATAAGGCTTTTATCTCCCGGGCAGAATACCTTTTTACCGCTTTCAAGGGTGGCCTCTATTTCGCCTTTGTACCTGTCAGCCGCAATTATTCCCAGCGCTTTGATTTCTTTTCCTATTTCAGCGCTGTTTATATTTTCGCTTATATGTTTCTGTAATTCAAGCACATAATTGATTCTGCGGGCCTTTTCATCCTTATCCGTGCCATCCTTCATTTTAAATGCCTCTGTCCCCTGCCTTGGGGAATATTTGAACATGTACGCGGAATCAAACCGCGCTTTTTCAAGCAGTGATACTGTATCTTCAAAATCACTTTGTGTCTCTCCCGGAAAACCCACCATCACATCTGTCGTTATGCACACACCCGGTATTATTTCCCGTATCATTTCAAGTTTGTCCAGAAACTGCTGCCTTGTATATTTTCTGTTCATATTTTTTAAAACTCTGTCAGACCCGGACTGCACGGCAAGGTGTATGTGATTGCACACCTTATCAAGCGCGCCGACAGTTTCCACAAGTTCCCTGCTTAAATCTTTTGGATGCGAAGTCATAAACCTTATGCGTTCAATTCCGTCAACTCTTGCCGCTTCTTTCAGAAGGCCCGAAAAATTAACCCCTGTCTTGCTGTCTTTATATGAATTCACGTTCTGTCCAAGAAGTATTACTTCCACAAATCCGTCAGATGCCATTTTATGCATTTCGGCAATAATGCCGTCCAGGCTTCTGCTTCTTTCCCTTCCCCTTGCGTATGGGACGATACAGTACGAACAAAAGTTGTCACACCCCTGCATTATGGCAAGATATCCCGATACCCCGCCCGGCCTTTTAACGTCTTTACCGTAACCCTCTTCAGCGGCGCCAAAGAGCACTTTGCCTTTTCCGGCTGTTATTACTTTTCCTATATTGGCAAAATTATATGTCCCTACCACCGCGTGCAGCGTGGGAAATTTTTTTATCAGTTCTTCTTTTTTTATCTCCGCAAGGCATCCGGTTATGATTACCTTTTTATCCGTAACAAACCGCCCCGCGTATGAATAAGCTTTTTCTTCGGCAAGATTGCGCACCGTGCAGGTATTTATAATAATAGCGTCAGCTTCACCCTCGCTGTATACAATTTCATGGCCGGCAAGTTCAAGCACTCCCGCCATTCTTTCAGAGTCATACTCATTCATCTGGCACCCGAAGGTGTGTATGTATACTTTCATGCGCGCCACCTGTTTAATAAAGACGAAGGAATTTTTCCGCCGAAAAGCCGCGACAGATTTTTTAATGTCATTAATTCTTTCTTTGAACCCTGCTTGAAGATTCTGCCGTTTTTAATCATAATAACTTTTTTAATCTCGGGAATTATATCAAAAAAATCATTTGTGGCTATTATGACCGTTGTCTTTCTGCATAGTTTTCTCATTGTCCGCCTGAATTTTTCCGCGGCAACAATATCAAGGCCGTTTGCAGGCTCGTCCAGTATCAGCGCTTTGGGTGAGTGTACAAGCGCCCTTGCTATCAACATTTTCCTTTTTTCTCCCGAAGAAAGCGCTTCCACCGATTCATTTTCCAGTTTTTTTATCCCCATAAACCTTAAACTTTTATCCGCAAGTTCTTTCATTTTCGGAGTCACTTTGACGTGAAAAAGCCCGACGCTGGAAAAAAAACCGGATAACACCGCTTCTTTCACCGGCATATCCTCTTCAAAATCACGGGACAAAGTGTCTGAAACAATACCCAGCAGTTTTTTTAACTCCATAACATTCCAGTCATCCCTGCCCCAGATACTCATTTTATAATCCGGCTCGTCCGCAAGCGGATAAAATTTTCTGGTAATAAGATTAATAAGCGTGGATTTACCGGAACCGTTGGGCCCTATAATCGCCGTATGGCACCCTTCTTCTATGTCAAAAGAGACACGGTTTAATATTTTTCTGTCCCTTAAAACTGTCAAATTCCTGAATTCAACTATTTTACCTTTCAAGATTTTATCCTTCTAAAATACCCCATAGTTTCCACATGATACGTCTGCGGGAACAAATCAACCGGTATTGTTTCCACAAGTTCATAATGACCTTTTAATTCTTTTACATCCCTGGCAAATGTCATGGGGTTGCAGGAAATATAGATAATCTCCGGTATATTGTTTTCAATCACGCTCTTTAACACATCCGCGTGAACTCCCTTTCTTGGCGGGTCAAGAATTATGACATCCGGCCTTTTCTCTTTAATAATTGCGGATGCTTCTTTTTCCGCGTCTCCCGCGACCGCAAACGCGTTCGTTATATTATTATTTGCAAGCACCTTTTTAAAGAGTTCAATGCTGTGCGGATTTATTTCCACCACTGTTATTTCGGATGCTTTCTTGTATAGCGGCAGGGATAACGCGCCTGTGCCGCCGTATAGATCCAGGACTTTGGCCCCCTGTTTAACGCGGCTTTCAACAAAACTTAACATGTGTGACAGCATACCCGTGTTTATCTGAAAGAATGTATCCGCTTCCAGCATAAACTCTATTCCGTTTATTTGTTCCTTAATAAAATTATCTCCCCAAATAAGTTTTTCGCTGTCGCCAAAAACCCTGTTGCCTTTATTTTTATTCATGTTTAAAACAATGCCTTTAATACCTTCCACTTTTTCACTAAGTTCTTTCGCGGCTTCATCTATATAATCCCTTGCTATGCTCTCTGTTACCACAAAAGCTACAAGCGATTCACCTTTGGAATTTACCCTTATTGCCACATGACGCAGGTACCCCGTATTTGTATTTTCGTCATACACGGTCACTTTTTTCTTTTCCTTTTCAAGAATAGCGGAGATGATTGAGGCAATCTCGTTTATCTTTTTATTTACAATAAAGCATTCGTTTACTTTTACCACATCGTGGGAATTCGCCCTGTAGAAACCCAGCACAGGAACACCTTTATCAACCCCCGGCTTATACTGCGCGCGGTCACGGTAATACAGCGGTTCTGTATAACCAATCACTTCATTTAAATTTGGATTATCAACGCCGGAATGTGTTTTAAGCGCGTATTCAATAAATTTCTTTTTGTATTTCATCTGGCCGGCATAATCAATATGAAGCCACTGGCACCCGCCGCAGACCGAAAAAAGCGGGCATACGGGTTTTACAAAATGCGGGGATTCAACAAGTATTTTATTCATGTTTGCCATGGCATAGTTCTTTTTCACTTCGGTTATGGAAGCGGTAATTTTAGAACCCGGCAGCCCCAGCGGCACAAATACCGTAAAATTCTCGTACTTTGCCACGCCGTTTCCGCCGTAGGCTAAATCTGTTATTTCCAGTTCCACTTTCTGCCCCGGCCTTACAGGGGGAGTTGCCTCACGTTTTTTTTCCATTTTTCACCTTTTTATTGAATACCTATAAAAACAAAAAAACAGGCTTAAGCTAAATGCTTTGCCTGCCGCTAAAAAATATCAGCTCTGAAAACCGTTTTTTTATTCAGCCTTTTGCGACAGGCATTTATGTTAAAACTATTTTAATATTTCATTGTATTTGCTTTCGTAGGGACAGCGCTCCCGCGCTGTCCGGCCTTTATTCTTTTTAATTTTTAATACTCGGACAGCGCAGGAGCGCTGTCCCTACTAATACAAAAACAAGAAATTATTATATAACTGTTTTTATCCCAGTTTCTTTTTTAAGATTTCGTTGACCATCTGCGGGTTAGCTTTGCCTTTTGTCTCTTTCATTATCTGCCCCACAAGAAAGCCCATTCCCTGCGGTTTTCCGCCCTTAATGTCTTCCACGGCTTTCGGGTTGGCTGCAAGTATTTTATCCACGGCAGCTTCAATGGCGCCTGTGTCTGATATCTGCACAAGCCCTTTTTCCGCCACTATTTTTTCCGGATCTCCGCCTTCTTTAAACATTACGTCAAAAACCGTCTTTGCTATCTTTCCGCTTATCGTCCCTTTCTGTATAAGGGCTATCATCTTTGTAAGGCTGCCGGTTGTTATGTTTGTTTTGGAGATGGACTCTATTCCCGCTTCGTTCATCCTGCCCAGAAGTTCGGTCATCATCCAGTTGCTTACAAGTTTTGGTTCGCTGCATTTTGCCGCGGCCTCTTCAAAAAAATCCGCCGTTTCTATTGACTGCGTCAGCACTCCCGCGTCGTAAAGCGGCAGGCTGTATTTTTCCGTAAAGCGGTCCATTTTCTGCACCGGCAGTTCCGGTATTTCTTTTTTAACCTCATCCATAAATGACTGTTCCAGCACAAAAGGCGGAAGGTCGGGTTCCGGGAAGTACCTGTAATCGTGCGATCCTTCCTTGCTGCGCATGGAAAAAGTCTTTGCTTTTCCGCCGTCCCATAACCTTGTTTCCTGCGTTATTACTTCGCCCGCTTCTGTCATTTTCACCTGGCGTTCTATTTCATAATCTATCGCCTTGCGGACATTGTTAAATGAATTCATATTCTTAATTTCCACTTTGGTGCCGAATTCCTTCTGTCCCCACGGCCTTATTGACACGTTGGCATCGCAGCGCAGGCTTCCTTCTTCCATATTGCAGTCAGATACATCAATATATTTTAAAATGGATTTCAAGGTGTTTAAATAATTGTACGCCTCTTCGGAAGAACGCATGTCCGGTTCGCTTACTATTTCTATAAGCGGAACGCCGCCCCTGTTATAATCTACAAGTGACTCTTCCGCGTCAGCTATCTGCCCGGTTTTTGTTAAATGCAGAAGTTTCCCCGCGTCTTCTTCCATATGCGCTCTGGTAATACCTATCTCTTTGCGCTTACCTTCTTTGTCCACAATGGTTATACGCCCGTGTTCGGCAATGGGCATGTCAAACTGAGATATCTGATATGCTTTAGGCAGGTCAGGATAGTAATAATTTTTTCTGTCAAATTTTGTATACGCGGCTATAGTACAGCCAAGCGCAAGCCCTGTCTTAACGGCGCGGCGCACCACTTCCCTGTTTACAACAGGCAGCGACCCCGGCAGCCCAAGGCATACAGGGCAGATGTTTGTATTCGGCTCTCCGCCGAATTTATTTTTGCAGCCGCAGAAGATCTTGGTGGCAGTGGAAAGTTCCACATGCACTTCAAGGCCTATTACGACTTCATATTTTTCAGCCATGCTCATTTATCAGTACTACTCCTCTTTGCTTTCTTCATTTTCTTCGGCGGTTTCTTCTGTTTTGTTTTCCGCCACTTTTCCGTCCCATTCATCGTCAGACAGTATTACAAGCGGCCTGTCTGTGTAGTTTTCCTTGTCAAAACCTTCAAAGTCAACATCATCAGAACCGCAGCTGGCGCATACAACATCCATTTCGTTGTCGCCGGCGTCCTTCTGGCAGTAGCGCGTCATGCTTCCTTCGCTGAATTCCCACATTTCAAGGGGTTTGTAGTCTGTGACGTTAACATAAAACCCGCCGTTGTTTCCGCATTTGTTGCATTTCATAATATTTCCTCCTTAGTCTATGGACGGCATCTTTGTGTGCCAGTCCGTGTTTTTTTGGAATGTATGCGCTATGTCAAAAATATCCTGTTCTTTAAACCATTTACCCAGTATCTGAAGCCCCACCGGAAGCCCTTTTGAATCATTGCCCGCGGGCACTGACATTCCCGGAAGCCCCGCAAGGTTCGGCGCGATTGTAAAAATATCGGACAGGTACATGGTTAAAGGGTCAGCGGCTTTTTCGCCTATTTTAAAAGCGGTGGTAGGCGAAGTGGGCGTTAATATAGCGTCCACTTTTTCAAAAGCCCTGTCAAAATCATTTTTAATAAGCGTCCTTACTTTCTGCGCTTTCTTATAATAAGCGTCATAATAACCGGAGGAAAGAACGTATGTCCCCAGCATTATCCTTCTTTTTGTCTCACGGCCAAAACCTTTCTGCCTGCTCTTCTTATACATGTCTATCATGTTATCCGCGTCTTTATCGCGCAGCCCGTAACGCACGCCGTCAAAACGGGCCAGATTACTGGAAACTTCCGCCGGCGCCACAACGTAATAAACGTCAATGGCGTATTCGGTGTTTGGAAGCGATATCTGTTCTATTTTAGCGCCAAGTTTTTCAAACACGGCAACCGCGTCCATTACTTTCTGTTTTACTTCCGGGTCAAGCCCTTCTATAAAATATTCTTTCGGCAGCCCGAATACTTTTCCTTTTACGCTGTCCTTTAATAAAGCCGAATAATCCGGAACATCAATATTTGCGGACGTCGCGTCATTTTCATCATGTCCGGCTATGTGTTTTAATATAATGGCATTGTCTGCCGCTGTTCTTGTAATAGGGCCAATCTGGTCAAGGGAGGAACCAAACGCAATAAGGCCGTAGCGCGACACCCTTCCGTATGTGGGTTTAATTCCGGTTACTCCGCATAATGAAGCGGGCTGTTTAATGGAACCGCCGGTGTCAGAACCAAGCGAGCCGATGCATAATCCCGCGGCCACCGATGCTGCAGAGCCGCCGCTGGATCCGCCGGGCACGCGCTGCAAGTCCCACGGATTCTTTGTGGGGCCAAAAGCGGAATTTTCAGTGGATGAGCCAAAAGCGTATTCATCCATATTTAATTTGCCGGTAAAAACAGCGCCGGCTTTTTCAAGTTTTGTTAATACCGCCGCGGTGTAAGGCGGTTTATACCCTTCAAGCATCTTAGCCGCGCAGGTAGTTTCAACGCCTTTTAATACCATATTATCTTTTATTCCAAGCGGTATGCCGGTAAGTTCCGTGACATTATCATTTTTCATAATGCGTTCTTCGGCTGCTTTCGCCATTTCATAAGCGCGCTCTTTTGTAAGTTTAAGGTATGCGTGCACCTTTGGGTCAACCGATTCAATCCTTTTAAAAACAGAATCAAGTATGTCAGAAGGTTTAATTTCCTTCTTTACCAGTCTCTTGTGCAGATTTTCTATTGAATCATAATACAGTTCCATAATTCTCCGTTTTCCTTATATTATCTTTGGGACTTTAAACCCGCCGTTTTCTATTGAAGGCGCCGCCGCAAAAACATCTTCCCTGTTTATAGAAGGCTTAATTACGTCTTCCCTGTAAACGTTTTTAGTATCCACCGCAAAGTACGTGGGTTCCACGTTATCTGTGTTGATTTTGGACAGCCTGTTTACGTGCTCTAAGATATCAGAGAGCTCTTTCGCAAACTGCACCTTTTCCTCTTCGGTTATTTCCAGCCTGGAAAGGTGCGCTATGTATTCTACGTCTTTAATGGTAATTGCCATAATGTACCGCTCCTTATATAGCCATCAAGCAAAAATCATACCGTTTTAATAAAGTATTGATAAGATAACATATTAAAGGGGGGTCTTTCAAGGGGTATTTGAATTTTATTAAAAACAATTACTATTATACGTATCCACGGCTTTAAATAAATTATCTTTAGCATTAAAATCTGAAACAAAATAAAATATCCAAGATATTATATCTATCGGTATAACCGTATATAATGCAACGGCTCCTGCATTAGCCTGTTCTTCAGTTCCATCCTTAGATAATCCGGCAGCAAAAATTTGAACCATAGCAAAAAAACCGACAGCGCTTGAAACAGCAGCAATAATTAGACTTATTTGCGAATTTTGAAGATTTTCCAGATAATCGTTGTAATATTTTTGAGTTGAATCATCAAATGACATAAGAAGAGAAATTCGCGGGTCGGCCGGATTGACAGCATTATGTTTATCATCGGTATAAATAAGACCAATATTGCTTATATGAAGTTCTTCGGCGCATTTTTCGGAGAACGTTTCTCTATGTTCATTCATTTGAGGAGTAACACAGCCTGTAAAACATAAAAATATTGGAATTATAAAAATTATCAGCAGTTTTTTCAATCTTATCCCCTTCCCTATTTAATATATAGTTATTATATCAAATATCAGACGGAACCGGTAAAAATTTCATTTTTAATTCAAAGGACTATTTACTAAAACTAATCCATAATCAAAATCATACTTGAATAATTAATTCACCCAAGTTTTACTATAAGCCTTTTTCCTACACCATCAGCAAGCTTTCTAAGCGTTTCAACTTTGGCGTTTTGGTCGCCGCGTTCAATTCTGGAAACTTCCTGCTGCTTCATGCCTGTTTTTTTTGCCAAATCCGCCTGCGATATATGCTTTTTTTCGCGCTCAGCCTGCAGTTCCCGCGCAAATTCATTTAAAAGCCATTCATTTTCATAATCTTTCCTTATTTCATCATCCTTCATATAAGAATCAAACATTTTTTTATATGCTTTTCTGTCTTTGACCGCTTTATTTGCTTTTTTCATTTTTGTCATCTCCTTCAAGTTCTTTCATTCTTTTTATGGCAATTTCTATATCATTTCTCTTTAATTTCATGTCTTTTTTATGAATCGCATGAACAAACACGGCACCATTTCCATCCCAATAATAAAATAACCTGAAAGCATTTCCCGCAAAAACCACACGCAGCTCATTGATGCCGTTTTCAATATATTTGCTGTATGGCTCCGTTAATTCGCGCCCTTTGCTTTTTAACAATTCCATACAAAAAAGGATTTTTGATACTTCTTTTTTGGTCCTTTCCGAAATAAAATCCCTGACCGGATTACTGTCACCTTTAGAATAAAAAACGATATTATATTTTTGCATTTAACCCTCTATGTTTTGGTTATAATATATTTATACAAGTTTAGACTTGTAAAGTCAAGTAAAAAATAAAGTCAAATAATAAAGAAGTTAATTGAAAACAGATTAGCTGTGTTTTTCTGTACGCAGCGTTAAAACTCACTCAATAATAATGACGATACCCATCGGGTTTTTTAAACCAATTCAACTGCCGCACTTTAAAAGGTGCGCCTACAAGACATTAAATATTGATACACTTCTAAAAACATATACAAAAAAATACATATATTTAAAAAGCAAACGCCCTGTCTGGGGTCAGACCCCAGACAGGGCGTTTAAAAATATTATAATTTGCCGGCTTTTATTTTTTTAACATACCGTACATCTTTACCTCGTTATGGTCAAAGAACATTACAATAATACCCGCGCCAAGCATTATAAAATCCCTGATTATCGTATTTACCCCAATCTCTTCTTCGGGGAACAGAAAATCAAAACAACCGCAGGATATTTCAACACCCCTGTAAATGTCTATGGCAATTGCGGCTATGAAAACAACCAGCATGCCATTTATTATAAGCGCGTTGCTTCTTGGCGTTATATCCAGCATAAGTAAAATACCGGCGATAAATTCCACCCACGGCGCCACAGAGGCGAAAAACGGAACAAATGTCGTCGGAAGAATCACGTACGAATACACGTCTTTGGCAAATCCCGCGGGATCAATAATTTTTCCCACGCTTGCCACAATAAAAACAAAACCAAGCGCAAGTTTCAAAAAATACAGCAGGTATTTATTTGACAGCATCTCTTTTATCTTATTCATTTCGTTTCCCCTTTCAACGCGGGATTTTTAAATACAGGATAACCCGCTTTTTCCCACTGCGGCAGCGCGTCCATAAACAGAAGCACTTTTTTATTGCCGCCTTCATAAATTTTTGCCGCAAGATTACGGGCGTTGCCGCCTTTGCCGTGGCAATAAATAACCGTGGGCTTCTGCATAAGAAAACCCGAATAACGCGGCAGCACTTCATCTATACCGTCGGCCGGAATTGTAATCGCGCTTTTAATATGCCTGTCTATATACTGGTCTTTTCTTCCCGCGTCAACAAAATTGGCTTTTTGCCTTTCATAAAGAAAATACGCTTCTGCAAGTGTAATTTTTGGTATTTCATTTACTGACACAACCTCTTCAAAAAGGCGTTTAAATTCCGCCGGCGGTTCATATTTTTCAACAGGGTATCCCGCCTGCGTCCATTCATTCCATCCGCCAAAAAATATCGCAAGCTTTTTGTACCCCATATCAAAAAGCGCGTTGGCCACTTTATCCGCAAGGTGGCACCCCACGCCGTGGCAGTAAGTGACTATCACTTTATCTTTTAAGGCCTGTTCATGCTCTTTATATTTATCAGGCGGCGAACCGGCGGGAATTAAAATCGCGCCTTTTATATGCGCGTCGTCATACATTGAAGCGCCCCTTGTGTCAACAAACACGGCTTTGCCGCTGTCCATAAGGGCTTTTGCTTCTTCAACATGTATCTTTGGTATTTTCTCTTTGCTTGATGATTTTTTCAAAAGGTACCTGAACTTGCCCGGCAAGGATTTTGTTTCGGCAGGCTTTTCCGGCTGTGTGGTTATTACAGCGGCAGGCTGCGCGTCTGATTTTTTCACCGGAATAAGCGCCCTTATTCCCGTGTATAAAAGGGCTATTAACAAAGCCGCCGCGCTTATAACAGCAGCTTTTATAACCATATCCTTTATAAATTCAAAATAATTAACTTTTTTATCCCCGGATTTTACCGCGCTTTTTACCAAAGGTTTCTTTACTGTTTTTTTTACTCTTTTTTTTGCCGCTTTTTTTGCCATTTATTTTCCCCTTTCTTTTTTTTCCGTTTAAAACTGCCCTGTTGAAAGAAGCACAAGAGTGCACGCTTCTTCATATTCAATTTTATTTTTATCAGCTGCAAGACGCATAATTTCTGATTCGGCGCCGGGATTGGCAATTATGCGTTTGGGTTTTAAATTTACAATTTCATCCGCCATCTGCGCAAGCCTTTCAGGCCCCACATACAATGTGACTGTGTCCACCTTGCCGGATATTTCTTCAAGTTTATTAATCACTTTAAGACCCAGCACCTCTTTTAACGCCGGATTTACAGGTATTACCTCATGCCCGTTATTTAAAAGAGCCTGTATCGCCTTGTAAGAATATCTTTCCGGCTTATGGCTTGCTCCAAGCACTACAACCCTTTCTTTTATTCCCATATCAGCACCCCGCTTCTATAGTATATATTCATCGCCTGTTTCAAGTTTTTTAAAATCTGTTTTAAACTCTTTTTTTATAATATCACATGCAGCCGCCCCTGTGCAATGCCCTGCAATGACACGTTTTACCCCAAGCGCTTTAAGCCCTTTGGCTGTCTTTGCTATTTCATCAATCAGGCTGTCTTTTAAATGCAGCCCGCCCACAACCGCGTATATTTTATTTCCAGCGGCCTTTTCCGCAAGTTTTACCATCTTAACAATACCCGGATGGGAACAACCGGCAACAAGCACAAGCCCTTTTCTTCCTTTAAATATTGCGCCCTGTTCTGTTATTGTGTCATTTCCAAGCCTGCCTTTAAGAGCCCCTGTAAGAATAAACCCGTCTTCTGCCGTACTTTTTTTACCAGCAACAGTATAACGCACCGAATATCTGTTAAGCAATTCTTCAAGACGCCATTCTTTTTCAGGCAGATATACCATAGGATTGCCGCCGGCAAACAAAACATGTTCCATTCCCGCTATATGGTCCCAATGGCAGTGAGAAATTATAATCCGTCCGATTTTTTTTCTGTCAACTTCATACTTTATAATATTTTTGCTGAACACTCTGCTTTGCCCAAAAGCATCAAAAAGGGTATTCCCATTTATTAACAACGACAGGCCCCACTCCTCCCTTGCGCGCTGCGCGGGTGTGGAAGCTTCGGCTATAACCTTTATCTTCATTTTATAATACACATGCCTTAACTACTTTTTTTGCAAGTTCATCAAAAGCCTGCGCTGCGGCTTTGTCATTTTCAATATGTGTAATTTCTCCCGGAACTGTTTCTTCCATAAAACCGTCATAAAAAGGAAGTTCCGCAATAATATCAAGCCCTGCTTCATTTTTAAGAAGCGCCGCCCCGCTTGACGGAAACACAGTATTCTTTTTGCCGCACGATTCGCAGATTAAATATGACATATTAAGCACAGCGCCTAAAACCGGAACATTCATCTGCCTGAACAGGTCGGCAGCGCGCGCGGCCGTCTTTGCGGCAGCAGCCTGCGGAGTGGAAACAATAAGCCCGCCTTTAAGCGGCAGCGCCTGGCATATTGTCAAAGGCGCGTCGCCTGTGCCGGGGGGCAGGTCAATTAACATTATGTCAATATCGCCCCACTCTGTATCAGCTATAAACTGTTTTATAGCGCCCATAATCATAGGCCCGCGCCATATAACAGCGGAATAGTCATCCAGCATAAACCCTATTGACATTATTTTTACACCGTTTTTTTCAACAGGTATTAATTTATTATCTTTCATTACAGGCCTTGTATATATCCCAAAAAATGAAGGCATGGTGGGCCCGTAAACATCCGCGTCAACCACAGCTGTCTTATACCCCTGTTTGGCAAGGGCTATCGCCAGATTTGCGGTAACCGTAGATTTACCCACACCGCCTTTTCCGCTTGCCACCGCCACGATATTTTTAATCCCTGCTGCGCCGTTCTTAATGTCATCAATTACACTCATCTGTTCCTCCTAATTATTTGATTGCAATGCCTGCAGTTTAATTGTTTTTGAAGCTTTTACCATCGGGTAGTCGGCCCTGTCCCAGTACATTATTCCGTCAGGAAATATTAAAACCCTTTTTATTCCGTCTTTATAAAGAAGTTTTGCCGCTTCCGCCGCTTTCTCTTCACCTTTATGGCTGAAAACAACAACAGGTTTCTGAAGCATATATACTTTAAATTTCGGCACCATTTCTCCGAACATTTCCAACGGCACTGAATGAGAGCCTTTTATCCTCATTTTTGAAAAGTTTTCAACCGTGTCAACATCCACAAAATGCGCCGCAGCGTTATCATAAAGAAATTTTGCCTGTTCAAGGTTTATTTTTTTTATCTCTCCCGCTGAAGGGGCTTCCTGATAAAGGGGCAGATATTTTTCCGGTATTTTATATTCCTCAACCGGCATACCCGCCTGCGTCCATTCCGGCCAGCCACCGAAAAAAATTACAATTTTTTTATAACCCATATCAAATAAAACATGCGCGGCTTTATCCGCAAGACGGCACCCTGTACCGCTGCAATAAGTTACAAGAACTTTATTATTAAGCTCGCTTTTCTTTTCGCTGATTTTATCCGAAGGTGTACCGGCAGGTATAGAAACCGCGCCTTTTATATGCGACTGGTTGTATTCATTAACGCTTCTTGAATCCACAAAAACCGCCATATTGCTTTCAAAAAGCACTTTTGCCTCGTCAATATGAATCTTAAGTATCGCTTCTTTGGAATTGACATCCCTAAACAGGTGCTTATAACGTCCGTCCACGGCATACGGCTGCCCCTGCGATACTGCCGGCACGTCCTGCACAGGTGAAGAGTTTTTAATTCCCAAAAAAACGCCTGCAGCCCCCATTATTGAAACAATTATAATTGCCGCGTTAATAAACATAATATCTTTTTTGTGTTCCGCACCCGTGTTCCTTTTAATTTCACCTTTCTTTTTCATAAATCCTCCGTAAATATATAATTTATTACCTGCTGCCGTTTCTTAGAAGCTTACTACCTTATCACTTTCTTTGACAATATCATACATATCCTGCATTGTGGACAAAGGACACGCATCCGAACTTTCCTGCTCACGGGACTGCATACAGGTTCCACAGGCAAATATTTTACCGCCGGATGCCAGAAATTTCTCCGCCTGTTCTATTGTGTTAAATTTATCCGTGCTTATTTTCTGATACTCCACGCCTTTGCCCATAAAAAATATTTTTACCTCTTCTTTTTTTTCCAAGGCAGAAATTTCCGTACCGTATAGCATTCCAGCATGTTTCCGCGTCATTTGAAGCGATTACAATCCCGATTTTCATAAATTCCTCCATTTTATCCGTTTAAAAGCCTGCAGCCATCATAACACCGCCCAATAATAAAGCGGCGGTAAAATTTATAACTTTTACTTTTATAAAATCTTTCCTTGAATGCGCAAGCAAAGGCAGCATGCCGTGCCCGTCCTGGACAATAGAATTCGCGAACAGCACGCTGAAAGGCAGGCTTCCTTCGGCGTACAGCATTACAAATATAAGATGGGGTCCTGATTCCGGTATTATTCCCACAAGCGAAGCTGCCAGAAGCACAATCCACTTTGAATGTTCCATATACGGAATGGTAATATTTAACAGTTCAACCAGTTCCATTACCGCCAATATACCAAAGGTCCACAAAAAAACAACAGGTACATGCTTTATAACAACATGTTTCCAAAGGTGTTCTTCCAAAAAATGATCCGGGACAGTTGCCACTACAAATATCACAAAAACATAAACAGCTATAAAAGTAGCCCTTATATAATTCCATTCCTTGGGCCCTATCTGGCCGTAAACAAACATTAATAAAAGTATAAAAACCAGAACAAACAAAATGCCTCTGACAGGCGTTATTTTTTGCCACTGTTCTTTTATTAAGTTTTTATCAAAACAAATACACTCTTCTTCATGAAGAGGCATGCCTTTTTCATGAAAACGGTGTTTGCCTTTAAAAACCGCATCAACAATATAAGCGATTACAATACCGGACACAAATAACATTCCTGTAATTATAAACGTTTCTTTTGGTATCATCGCAAGCATTACAAAGGCTTCGTCCCCGCTTGTAGCCATCATATTTGCGACAAGCGCGCCTAAGGTAGCCCCGCCGTGTATATACAGGGTAACAACCGCAAAAGACCCAAGGCAGCCGGGTAAAAGCCCCAGGACAACGGCTGCAACGTACTGCATAAACCTGTTTTTATTAAGCAGCGCGGTAAGTTTGTTTTTTGTATAAACATTTATATATTCCACCAGCAGCATCATGGCAAAAACAAAAGCCGTTATGCTTAATGTGTGTTTCAGAACATCCATCACAAATACCATCCTAAAAATCTCCTGTTATTTTCATCATGCTGTGCGTTAATTCACAATACATATATTAACTTTTTAAAAAAACGTATGAATAAACAATTTTATATTAACGGTTATACTTTTATTATAGCGGCGCCCCAGGTTAAGCCCGCGCCGAAAGCGGACATTGCCACTATACTTCCCTTTTTTATCCTGCCCTGCTCTATTGCCTCTGCCAGAGCTATTGGTATTGTGGCGGCGGAGGTGTTGCCGTATTTCTGAATGTTCACTATATTTTTTTCCGCCGGCCATCCGAATTTTTCCGCGATGGAATTAATAATTCTTAAATTGGCCTGGTGAAAAATAATAAAATCAATATTTTCCGGTTTTCTTTGAGCTTTATCCATTACTTCGGTTAAAACAGCGGGCATCTTATCAACCGCCTGTTTATAAACCTCTTTGCCGTTCATTTTAAGGTAATGCATCCTGTTTTTAACGCTTTCTTCGGTCGCCGGCATCAGCGAACCGCCGGCAGGCTGGTACAACATGGAAACTTTTGACCCGTCAGCGTGTATGGCTGCTGCTAATATTTCCGATGTTTCAGACAGCCCTACAACAGCGGCGCCCGCGCCGTCGCCTAAAAGCACACAGGTATTGCGGTCTGTCATATCGGTTATTGATGATAATTTTTCCGCGGCTATTACAAGTACATTCTTGTAAGTCCCGCTGTTTACCATATCTTTAGCCAGTGAAAGGCCGTACATAAATCCGGAACAGGCTGCTGAAATATCAAAAGCCGGAACTCCCGGAATATTCAGTTTTGACTGTATAAGGGCCGCGGCTGACGGCCAAGGATAATCCGAAGTGATAGTCGCGGTTATTATAAGTCCTATATCTTCTTTTTTTATGCCGGCATTTTTTATTGCCATTTCAGCGGCTTTTAACCCCATATCAGATACTGCTTCACCTTCCGCGGCAAACCTGCGTTCTTCAATTCCGGTCATTGTCCTTATCCATTCATCGGAAGTTTCCACCATTGTTTCAAAATCTTTATTCTTCATAATTTTTTCAGGAACATAATAACCTGTGCCCAGCAGCCCTGCTTTCACTTTTTTATACCGCCTTTTAATCAGATTTTTAAATCAGTTTACCGTAAATATTTCCGCGCACAAAAACTTTAAACACCCCATGTGGTGTCGTGTTTCATTCTTTCCATATCAGCGTCATGAGGGTTATATCTGCCAAATTCAGTTTTCCCAAAAGAAAAAACATAATCATCAAAATAATCATTTATAACAGCATACGCCTTATTAATTTCAGCCGTTTCGGCGGTTGCTTCCGATTTTTTATTAACATCCGGATGTTTCTGCTTTATAAGTTCTTTATACTTTTTTTCAACACCCTTTCTTGTTTCAAACATTGAAAGTCCAAGTATTTTGCACGCGTTTTTTATCTCTTCAATTCCGTGCTTCATAAATCTCCTTTTTTAACCGCGGCTATTACGGTAAAACCGCCGTCTTTACAGCCGTTCAGTTCGGGCTTTTTTATTTCAGACGGCATCCTTGAAAGTGTTTTTATGGTTTTAAACCCTGAAAAACCAGCCTTTTTTAGCATCTTCTTTATTTCACCGGCAGTATAAAATACGGCGTGCTTATAATAAACACTTTTCTTTTTTTTATAAAAACGCCCCAAAAAACCGTCTTTATGTACAAAACCAATAATTAAAACACCTTTGGGTTTTAATACCCTGCACGCCTCTTTTAAAGCCGCGGCGGGTTTTTTTAAAAAACAGATGACCGTGGTTAAAAGCGCGTAATCAAATACATCATTCATAAACGGAAGCGCGGAAGCATCAGCCTTTAAAGCGATAACGCCCCTTTTAACAGCAAAAGACATCATAGGCACGGAAATATCCACACCGGTTTTTATGCCCAATTCCGCGGCAAATCTGCCGGTGCCTGTGCCTATTTCAACACCTTCGCCTTTTTCAGGAATAAACTTTTTTATAGCTGCAATTTCGGACAAAAAAACCGCTTTGTTTTTATCAAACCAGCTGTCATATTCTGCCGCATTAACATCATATACTTTCATTTTCACCTTTCATAAAAAACCGGTTATTATTACATCCCAAATTTTATTTTATCATCAAAAGGCATATAATCAATTATAAGTTTCCCTTCAAGATGGTCTATTTCATGCTGAAGCGCCCTTGCAAAGAACCCTTCGGCTTTAATTTCCTTAAATTTTCCTTTTTCATTAATCCCTGTGACCGTCACATTGCTTTTTCTTGAAACGTCCACAAGCGCGCCCGGAACGCTTAAACACCCTTCTTCCATTACTTCCAGGCCGCTTCCGTTTATTATCCTTGGATTTGCCATAAAAACAGGGCCTTCTCCCGTATCAACAACAATCAGCCTCCGCGATATGCCTATCTGAGGAGCTGCAATCCCGACACCTTTAAACGCTTTCATTATTTCCAGCATCTGCCTGAAAAGGACTTTCTCCAAATGCCCTATTTTTTCAACTTCTGTGCTTCTGACGCGAAGAATTGAATCAGGATATACCTTTATTAAACCGGTTTCAATACCTTTCTTTGCCATATCACAATACCTTCCCTCTTCTAATCATTGTGTCAGAACCGCTTACCGGCTTTACATCCGTTTTATGGGAATCATAAACATTTATGGTATTCATACCTTTAAACACCCTGCATATATCTTCAATTTCTTCCCTGCTTAAAGGTTTTACAGCGCAGGGCCTTAAAGGGGTATTAATCTGAATTTCATCAGCGCCTATTTTTTTGGCAATTTTCGCGATTTCCAAAGCGCTGTCTTTATTATCCTTAATAAACATAATCTGCAGCGCAAGCCGCCCCTTATATTTTTTTCTAAACGCCTTCAGCGATTGAATAATGGTTTTAATATCAGGTCCTTTAACCGCGTTATTTAACTTTTTATAAACATCATCCGAAACCGCGTCAAGTTTTGCCACAACAAAATCAGCGGCCGCAATATCAGACTGAACCTCATACAGATTAAGAAGCGATGAATTTGTAATAACAGCTGTTTTTTCTTTTCTTATTTCCTTTACAGCCCTTATCATTTCACCTAGATTGGATGCCAGGGTGGGTTCACCCCTTCCGGAAAATGTAATATAATCAATATGCACTTTGGGAAGTTTTTTTATTTCTTCAATTATATCTTTTGTTTCAACAAAAACATCCCTTTTTTCCGTAAAAAATTTTGTTTTCCCTATCTGGCAGTACGCGCAGTCAAAAGTACATATTTTTTCCTTCTGTGAAAGAGGGTCTATTCCAAGCGAACTTCCCAGCCTCCACGAAGGCACAGGGCCGTAAATATATTTATAATCCATTTTATATCTCCTTTCAGCGGATCAGTTTGAAGCCGTTTCTACAGATTTCCATATTTCCTTAATTTTACCTGTTATATTTTCACCGCAGTATTCAACAGGCGGTTTGCAGTTTATGACGGCATCGCTTACCTCTTTGGAAAAAGACAGCTCCCCAAAAAAAATCATGCCGGATTTTAAAGCAAATTCTTTTATTTCAGAGGTTTTTTCAGTATTTATATCGCTTTTATTAACCACAATTCCCGCTTTTATCTTAAAGTGGCCAAGCACTTCCGCGACTCTTTTTAAATCATGCACGCCCGATACTGTAGGTTCGGTTACTACAACAGCAAGGTCAACACCGGTAATTGCCGCCATTACAGGGCATCCTGTTCCGGGAGGTCCGTCCACTATAATATAAGAAGCATTTATATCTTCAGCTTTTTTCTTTGCCGCTTCCCTTACTTTGCTTACAAGCTTTCCTGAATTATCTTCGGCAATTCCAAGTCTGGCGTGAATAAAAGGGCCGTATTTAGTCTTTGAAACAAACCACTCTCCGGCCGTGCTTGGTTTCATCTTAATGGCTTTCACCGGGCATATTCTTTGGCACAACCCGCACCCTTCGCACGCCGCGGCGTCAATTATATAGCCATCACTTATAGCTTCAAACCTGCACGCTTCGACGCATTTTCCGCATTTTATGCATTGCTCTTTATCCAGCACCGCTTTTTGACCCGCCATAAATTCATGCCTTTCTTCAATCTGCGGATGCAAAAGCAGGTGCATATTCGCCGCATCCACATCACAGTCCGCGGCCACGCTGTTTTTGGCAAGCACGGCAAAAGAAGAAGAAAAAATAGTTTTTCCTGTTCCGCCCTTGCCGCTTATAACAACAATCTGTTTCATTGAACACCCCCCTTTCCCGCAATACGGGAGGTGATTAAATTTAAAAGCCCTTTAAACTTTTCCATGTATTCAGGCATAACCTCAACGATATTAATCCCTTTTGAATAAGCCACCGCTATATTCCTGTCAAAAGGTATTTTCATCATAACGGGTATCTTTTCCCTTTTACTGTAATCTTCAATAAGATGGTCATTTTCACACGACCTGTTAATCACTATTCCAACCGGTAAATTTAATGTTTTAACGGTTTCAACCGCAAGTTTAAGGTCATTTAATCCAAAAGGCGTGGGTTCGGTTACAAGCAGCACAAAATCAGCGCCCTTAACCGACGCAATAACAGGGCACGATGTCCCCGGAGGAGAATCAATAATGGAAATTTTTTCCTTATTAATGCCTTTTTTTACCTGTTTAATAAGGGGCGGAGACATGGCTTCTTTTAAGTTAAGCCTGCCGTGTGTAAAATCAACCTTTCCCGCTTTCCCTGTTTCTATAATTCCGGTTTCCCGTTCTTCTTCAAACATGGCTTTTTCAGGGCAAAGCATAACGCAGGCGCCGCAGCTGTGGCAAAGGTTGTCAAAAATTAAAACCTGCCCTTTTCCTTTACCGGCAGAAGGGGGGATAACAGCTATAGCGCCATAAGCGCATACTTCCCTGCACCTTTGGCAGTAAGTACATATATCGTGATTTACCCTGGGAACCAAAACAACAGATTTTTTTCTGTCAGTTATTTCCGGTTTTAAAAACAAATGCGAATTTGGCTCTTCAACATCACAATCAAGAAGCTGCGCGTTATCTATTGAAAGGGCGAAATTTACGGCAACCGTGGTTTTCCCGGTGCCGCCCTTTCCGCTTGCCACCGCTATTATCATTTTACACCTTTCCTTATTATATATACCGTTTGATACTCATCAGCCGTTTCCGTGATGATACAGCCCTTACTTTTCAAAAATTCCGCCGCTTTATCCATACTCCACCCTACAACTTCATGTTCATTTCCGTCATTTCTGTGTATAACATCCATAACATCAAAGGCTTTTTTTGTAAAATCACTGAGGATAAATTTTCCGTTATCCGATAACACCCTTATTAATTCATCCAGCACTATTGCGGAATCCCGCAGATGATGAAGCGTGTTAACGCAGAAAACAGTGTCAAAACTGTTGTCCTTAAAACTTAATTTTTCTTTGCTTTCAATTAAAAATTTAACTTTTTCACTTAAACCGGCCGAATCAATATTCATCCTTGCGTAACGCTGATTTGTATCATCAACGTCATAAGTAATAAGCTTATGCCCTTTTTTCGCGATTGCAAGGGCAAGATGTCCTTTTCCGGTTCCGGCTTCAAGCACACTGCCGCCAAAAGGTTCAGCGGCATTTATTATAAAAAGCCTCTCTTTTTCATTGTCATAACCGTAACTTTTGTAAAGCTCAAGCCTTGACAAATAAACTTTTTTATTTTTTTCAAGCTCTTCTTCAGAAAATTCGCCTTTTGCCGCCATGGTCATATTTATAATCCGCTTCTATTTCTACCGGCACCCTTTCCGGCTCCCCTTCCGCTTCCCTTTCCTGAACCCATACCGCCTCCCGCGCCTCTGCCCGCGCCTGTGCCGCTTCCGGCTCCTCTTGGTGTTCCAATTCCCATCCCGCCCGCTTTATTGCCGGCCTGTTTTCCCATTTTGCGTCCTGTTCCGCATCCGCTTCCCTGCGGCCCTGTTCCGTCGCCTCTTGGCATATAAACCACGCTCCTTTTATTTTTTAAATTTTTCTATTTCTTCTTCAACTTCTTTTGCGCCTTCATTATAAAAACCGTCTTCATCCGGCGCCAGTTCTTTTAACAATCTTAAAAACTCGCCCGCGTGAACCCGTTCTTCATCGGCTATATCCTTCAAAACCTCTTGTGCAAGTTTGTTATCTGTTGATTCCGCAAGCTGCATATAAAGCTGAATAGCTTCATATTCTGCCGCCACCATAAACCTTATAGCGCGTACAAGTTCGGCATCTGTTAACTTTTTATCTTTCGCAAGCCCTGAAAAAGGCGATCCAAATTCCGGCATAACACTCCCCCTTTTTATTTAATGCTTAAATGACGCTCCCGCATCTTCAGACTTTTTCAGCTTTCCTTCTTTAAAATTTTTTATAACATCTTCAACCGTACCGCCGGCAGCAGTATACATTTCAATTCCCGCGGCTTTTAAAGTATTAAAAGCATTCGGCCCGAAACTTCCGGAAATCACTGCTTTTACCCCTTTTGAAACTATAAACTGCGCGGTCTGAATACCCGCCCCGCCTGAAAGCTGCACACTTGAATTCTCCGCGGATTCAAATTCACCTGAATCAGTATCATAAACTATAAGATTGGCGCATCTGCCGAACCTTGGATCCATTTCATCCGATATTTTATTTCCCTTTGAACTGATACAGATTTTCATACTTATAATCTCCTCTTTTATTTTTCGTTTCCGTGGTCACATACGGTTTTATCCAATCCATAACCTTTTCCGCCGCCCGGATTGCAGGTGCTGTCGCCGCCTTTAAGGCTTCCTTTTGTTATTTCTTCTATTACCTCATCAATACTTCCCGACACTCCCAAAATAACTTCAATATTCTGCGGCTGAAACAAACTTACAGCACTTGGCCCCATGCCGCCGGCAACCATTACATTTACACCCTGCCCGCCTAAAAATTTTGGCAGAAAACCGGGTTCATGTCCGGGATTTGAAACCATTTTTTTTCCTGTCACCTTTCCTTCATTTATATCCAAAATTGTAAACTGCGGGCATCTTCCAAAATGCTGTGATACACTTCCGTTATCCGTAGAAATTGCGTATTTCAATTTATTACCTCCATATAATATTTTCAAATCACGTTTACCGGCACAGCCAGGCGCCTGGCCATACCGGATGCTTTACTTGTTATCAGTTTTTTCAAGTTCATCCAGTCTCTGTTTAAGAGCTTTTAACTGATTCTCAAGAACCGATGTTTCATTTTTTAACATTTCTTTTTCGTTAACCGAAACCGGCGCATACGCGCTGTTTCCAAAAAAACCAAAACCCCTTCCAAAACCACGCCCAAAACCGCGTCCTGAACCTCTTCCAAAACCAAATCCGCGCCCGGATCCCATTCCTCTTCCAAAACCGCCGTTAACATACCCGGGCACCGAATTTCCGGCGCATAAACCCATTGCCCTGCCGGTCATTGAACCCGCGCCTGTAGGGCCTGTTCCATCTCCTCTTGGCATATATTTCACCTCCTTTCTAAATGAAAATCATTTTCATTTAGAATTATATCCTATATGCAAAAAAAGTCAAGATTTTTTACTTTTTAAAATTTACCTTATTTTGAACCGATTTTCATTTTTTTCATGGCTGCTTCAGCTGCTTTAATAAGCGGATAATTTGTAGGGGCCGAAGTTAAAAGCGGATGCGTGCCTATCTGTGAAGTTATTAAGGAATATACATTCATTTTATTCTGAATGGCAAGGCCTATCAGATTTGTTATCTCGCCCGCGCTTGCAGCGCCGCAGACCTGTCCGCCTATTACGGTTCCGGTATCTTTTAAAGCAATAAGTTTTACATACTGTTTCCCGGTATCCGGAAGTGTTCCGGGATGCCTGTCAAAACCGGCAAACTCTCCTGTAACATAATCCATTCTTTCCGCCTTGGCGTTATTTTCTGTGACACCCGCCACGCCAAAACCAAATATGCCAAACTTTGTATCAAAAATTGAAATCGTCCCGCCAAAAGATTTTTCCACAGAAAGTTTAAACAGGTTCATTCCGGCAGTCCTTGCTTCTGTAGTCGCGGTGGAAGCAAGCATTGTCCTGCTTACTTTTCTTGTTATAAAATCCCTTTTTTCAGCACAGTCGCCGCAGGCAAAAACATTATCACAGCATATTGTTCTCATATATTCATCCGCTCTTATAAAACCAAACTGGTTGGTGTCTATTCCCGCGTCTTTCGCAAGCTGAACTTCAGGAGTGTATCCCATAGCCAGAATAACAGCATCTGCCTGTATTTTGCTGCCGTCTTCCAGTTCAACGCCTTCAGCTTTATCGCCGCCGGTTATTTTCTTAATTCCTACACCCGACCTTATAATAACGCCCCTTTCTATCAAAACCTTTTCAGCCTGTTCTGAAATATCCGCGTCAAAAGCAGCCATTAAAACATGCGGCATTTTTTCAACCACTGTCACCCGTTTTCCGGATTTTACAAGTTCTTCCGCCATTTCAACCCCGATAAACCCTCCGCCTACAACAACAACGCTGTTTACCTTTTTAAGTTCTTCAAAAAGTTTTGTAAGATACTCTATATTTTTTTCAACATAATAAACACCCTTTTTTTCCCTGCCTTCAAGCCAATTAGGTTTTAATGTGGCGGAACCCGTTGCAATAACAAGTTTTTCATATTCAATTTCCAGCCCGTCAGCAAAAGACACTTTTTTTCCTTTAAGGTCTATTTTAACAGCTTCGTTTATTACTATTTTTACGTCAACAGCCTGCATGGGAGCGTCGCCCATAACATTCTTCTGAACATCATTAAGCGTTCCAAAAATATAAGGAATACCGCACGGCACCATAACCTTCTCGAATTTTCTTGCAAGTGTCACTGTTTTATCAGGATTATTCACTTTTGCCGTAATGGCGGCAATAATAGCGGCCGGCCCCCCTCCAATTACCAGTACATCTGTTTTTTCCATGTTTTTCTCCTTAAATATTTTTTAATAACCTGTGTTTTACATTGGAACATTTAAAAATCAATTCATCGGTTAATTGAAAATGATTATCAATTAAAGTCAAAAAATTAAATTTTAGAACATTTTTCGCATTTTCCATAAAATTGAATTACATGATTTTCTATTTTAAAATTGTACTTTTTCGAAAGTTTTGCCTCTGTTTCTTTAAGCAGCTTTACCTCTTCATCTATAAAATCATCGTAATCTATAACACGGTTGCATGATGTGCATACAAGGTGGTGGTGATGGCCTTTGGAAGAATCAGCAAGCTCAAACCTTGCCCTTTTGTCGCCGAAATCAAACCTGTATAAAAACCCCTGCTGGGAAAGTATTTCAGTGGTCCTGTATATGGTGGTTAACCCGATATCCGGATTCTTCTTTTTTGCAAGAATAAATATTTCTTCAGCGCTTAAATGTTCTTTTGAATCCGAAAGTACATCCAATACCGCCTGCCTTGCAAGCGTCATTTTAAAACCGCAGCCTTTAAATCTGCCGTGAAGCCTGCCCTGCCCGTTACAATTGCCGTTTTTCATATATGTCCTTTTGAAAATGATTTTCAATGAATTTTACACAATTTTGCCCTTTGTGTCAATCAAACACAGCTGTAAGAATAAAATATAATGTAAAAAACACAGAGAAAAATCAAGAATTAATTATGAACGGTATTTAACCTGATAAACCATAATCCCAAAACCTGCCGTTATCATTATCAGGCAAAGTATCTGCCCCATGGAAAACAAACCCCCTATTAAACCCAAATGCGCGTCAGGCTGCCTGAAAAACTCGATAAAAAAACGAAACAGCCCGTATCCAAAAATATATAAACCCAATAATAATTTTTCCATTGTTTTGTTATTTCTAACTGACCACAATATAAAGAATAATACTATCCCTTCAAAAACCGCTTCATATAACTGCGAAGGATGCCTTAAACTTAACCCTTCCGTCGTGTTAAAATACATTCCGGGAAAAGATGATACAGCCCTGCCATACAATTCATTATTAAGAAAATTTCCGATTCTTCCAAAAGTATACGCGGCAGGCACGGCAGGTATGACAAAATCGGACAGAACCCAAAAATTTATTTTTTTCATCCGGCAAAAAACAGCTGCAGCGGCAAGCGCGCCTATAAGGCCTCCGTGATATGACATGCCCGCAATGCCAGTAAAAATCAGTTTATTATTTTCCATGGCAAACGGGGATATAATCAGAAACGGATTTGATATATAGTACTGAAGGTCATAAAATAACACATACCCAAGCCTTCCGCCCGCCATTACTCCCGCTATTTCAAATAACAAAAAATTTTCAAGCAGCACGGTATTAAAAACAGGCGCGGTTTCTCTTTTTATCCTGTATGCCAGAATAAAATACACCGTTAGAAAAGCCGCGGCATACATAAGGCCATAGTACCTTATCTGAAAAGAACCCGCCTGAAACAGGACGGGATTAATTTTTAAAGGAAGATTCTGCCAGAATTCCATATTCAGACAATTTTTTTTATTTATTATTTTTAATAAATAAAGTTTTATTTTTCATACTTTGGAATGTTTTTTTCACGTCCGCCTTTTTTCCTTTTTGTTATTTCTTCAGATATTTTATCAAAGTTTTTAACAATTACAGTAAACATTTCCGGCACATCGGCGCAATCAGTAACGATTAACGGCTGAAGCGCCGTATTTTCCGCCATTTTTTTAAAATTCGGGCTCATAGAAACGGCAACAGCGCAGTCACATTCATTAAGCATCGCTTTAACAGCATTCAGTTTTTCCTCGCTCGCGTGTTTTTCGTCCATATCTTTTCTTGTATTTATAAAACTTTTTACAAATTCGGTTTTACCTCCGGCATACACATACCATTGATTAAAAATTTCAGAATCGCCAAAATGGCCTTTCCATAAATTTTTATTGTTATCCGTGCCAAAAACAATTTTAATTTTTTCCATATCAGCCTTCTTTAATTGACAGGGCGTTGCGCCTGCAGCCTTCAATACACGCCCCGCATACTCCGCATTTCTGATAATCTATCACTGCCTTTTCATCTTCAATTGAAATCGCTTCAAACGGGCAATAAGAAACACACTTCGCGCATCCGGTACAAATTTTTAAATCAACAGCCAGTTTCATAATCTTCCTCCTTATTTTAATTGTTTTCTTTTTCCATGTTTTCAAAAAGTTTTTCTGATGCCATTACCATGCCGTTTTCCGCCGGATAAAAAGACTGATAAGGCTGCGCGCAGTAACTGTGTTCAACAAGATCCTTCACCGTCATCTTGTTCTGAAGCGCCATTGTAAGGACATCTATCCTTGCGGCTACCGGTTCTTTACTTACAATCTGACCGCCTATAAGCCTTCCGCTTTTTTTATCCGCCACAAGTTTTGTCTTTAGCTTTACAGCGCCCGGCATTATTGGAAACTTGGTCGTTATTTCTGAAACCGCGGTTACAACATCATAACCCTCTCGTTTAGCGTCTTTTTCACTAAGCCCTGTGCTGCCTACATAGTGATTTCCTACTTTTGTCGCCGCGCCGTTAAAGAAGCCGGTATAAGGCCTTTTTACGCCCTTTAAATTATCCGCAAGCACTTTAGCCATAGGGACTGCATTTGTCGCAAGTTTTCCGCCGGATGGTTTTCCCGTAATACCGCTGACATAAGAAGCACAGTCACCGCAGGCATAAATATTTTTTACGCTTGTCTCCATATATTCATTTACAATAATACCGTCACGCCCGCTTTTTATCCGCGTGCCGTCAGCCAGTTCAACAGACGGTTTTACTCCGGCGACAAAAAGCACAGCACCGCTTTTCCCGGGTTCATCGTCAATATTGCAGTTAATATCATTTTTAAGGTTAATTTCAAAACCATTATCCAAAATTACGGATTCACAGTGCTCTTTTCCCTTAATTTCAACAACTTTTCTGTCAAGATGCAGTTTAATACCTTTGGCGGTAAGTTCAGAAACAGCTTCCATTGACATATCTTCATCAATCATATTTGGCAGAACGCTTTTTCCCATATCAATCAGGGTGGTTTCCACCCCTATAGCGTTAAACGCCTGCGCGGCTTCTATCCCGATAGCCCCTGCCCCGATAACGGCGATTTTTTTAAGAGTACTTTTCATGCTTTCCAGCTTTTCAAGGTCATTTTGCGTTTTAAATACATAGACACCTTTAAGCTTACTGCCCGGAACAGGAGGTAAAAAAGGTTCCGCGCCCGTTACAATAACAAGTTTTTCATATGAAATTTTTTCTCCCGATTTAAGAGTGACAAAATTTTCTTTGTCATTTATTGACTCGGCTTTATCCCTTATCAATTCCGCCCCGGATTCCGTAATAAGGCTGTCATTCTTAAAAGTCTTTTCCTTCTCAATAATCCCTTCAACCGCGTAAGGCATAGCGCAGTAAATCATACTGTACGGCTCCGGCCTTATAACCGCCGTATGATAAATTCTGCCCAGTTTCTTCGCAAGCGTAATGCCCGCGGGGCCGCCCCCTACTATTACAAGTTCAAAATGTTTTTTCATTTATCCTCCTCATTTAAAGTATTTTTTATCCGGCAGGAATAACACCTGCCGCGGTTATGCATTTCACCATAAATTTTTTCACCAAGTAACTTTTCTGAATCTTTAATATATAAATTCAAAGCTTCCTGTACCGTACCTTTAAAACCCGCCATTTTAATATTTTTTTCCTTAAACCTGTTTCTGTCTTTTGCCGCAATACCGCCGGTTATTAAAATATCCGCCCCCAGCCCTATCGCGCTTTCAGCCCTTTTGTCTTTTACAGAGCCTATATCCACAAAAACCATACTTTTTACCTTTCCTTCAGAAATATCCGCTACTGCAAAAAAAGGGCACCCGCTAAAACTGCCGGATATTTCCGATTCTTTACTGTTTCCGGTGCTTGCCGCTACCACTCTTACCGCGCCCATATAAACCGCCTTTTAAACAAATTCTAAATGAAAATCATTTTCATTTAGAATTATACAATATACTGTATAAATGTCAAATTAATTTATTTTTAAACAGTTTTTAAAAGGTGTTTTTCAAGAATATCTTTTACCTGTTTCTCGTTTTGTATTCCAGATGTAGCTTTTGCTAATTTTCCGTTCTTATAATATACCGTAAACGGAAGGCCCATAAAATTTCTGCACTCCGGCATTTCTTTTATAATACGGGCGTCCGGACTGTCAAAATCAAAGTCCCTGAACACAACATTTTTTATATCCCTTTCAAGTTTTTCCATCACAAAATAAACAGGCACGCACATAGGGCCCATTCTGCCGCAGCACACCATTACATTTTCATTTTCTTCAATTATTTTTTTAAACTCACTGCCTGTTTCCACGTGCTTTAACCTTGTGTTCAATGACATTTTCACACCTCTTTTTTTTAGTCTTCAACAACGCAAATTTTGCCTTTAATTACGTTCTTTGCCGTATAAAACAAAACAACACCGATTAACAAAATTGTACCCAGAAGCACCAAAACCGCGCTGTATTTAAAAATACCCATATTTGTCGATTGAAAAGCTATCATAAGCGCGATAGCAAACGCGCTTATAGGAAACGTATACGCCCACCACGACAGGAAAAAATCTATTTTAAAGAAATCTTTTACAAGGAATAAAAGGAGCCCAAGAAAGAAAAATGACAGCATAAGCATGGAAAGGGAAAAAAAGTCAACATTCATGAACATTCTGAAATAAGAGATAAAAATAACAGCCGGCGGGGCTATAAGAATAAACATAGTGGGTACAAACTTAGCGGCAAGCTGATGGTGAAAAACCAGCCTGTATAAAACAATTGAAAACAGTATTACCCAGAAAAATATTCCGGTAATAAAAAAATACACATTTACCCAGACAGGCGCCAGATCAACACCCACAACAGGTATGATAAGATTTCCCACAATAGGAATAAACCAGGAAGGATTGACGTTATGCACTTCAAAAGTACCCCTTATCCAGAAAGCCACGGTGTGAAAAGTAAGCAGCACATGCATCGCAACCCCCGCATACCATAAAACCATGGACACCATCGGAAGATAACCATAAAAAGCCACAGACACCAGCAAAAACGAAATTGAAACGGCTGAAAAGAAATTTATTTTTATTTTATGCCCATATTCCGCTTTTACTTCTTCAGGATACTTAATCATTTTTAAACCATAAACAAATAAAAACAGTATAAAAAGAATGCCGTCAAAAAGCACAACAAGAAAATACGGCCAGAAAGGAAACCACCCCAGATGATAAGCCCTGTAAAACGCTATAGCAAGCCCTGAAATTCCCATAATTATGGAAAAAACAGTCACCGGAAAGTATTGCAATTTCGAGACTAAAACAGGTTTTTCCATTTTAAGCCGCCTTTTAAAACAAACTATATTTAAAATTCGTAAAGCTCATAATCCTTTCAACTTCAAGCGAAACATCTTCTATGATTTGAAATGCCGGACCCTTAAACATCTTGCCCATGAAAGCCCCGTTCATAAGAGCTATATACACACGGCCGCCGCTTTTTTCATATACCGCGAAACTTTTAGGCATCATAACCGACATTTTTTTTCTTTCATCAGCCGACAGCATTTCATAAGCGTATTTGCCGCTGCAATACTGGATTATTTTAAGTTTTCCTATATTTTTACCGCCGTGCCCCTCCACTTCAGCCGACTGGTCAATAACCCCTGTTACATGCCAGTTTTCCGCGTTATTTATCCTGTCAGACAATACTTTAACCGTCTTTTCAAAATCATACGGGCTGATTATTTCTTTTAACATTATACCTTCAGCTGATAAATTCAACATAAGGGCCGCTGCCAACAGGCCTATGACAAGCCCAAAAACAAAAATAACTAAAACTGCCGTTTTTTTCATTTTAATTCTCCTTTTTTAAAAACTTGACTTTATGCCGGTATATCATCCATTTCAACAGCTTTAGCAATCAGCTCATCCTCTTCTAACAGCAGAAATTTCTCTTCATTTACAAGTATTTCATCTCCGCTTCCCGTTTTAAACATTACCCTGTCTCCGGGATAAATGTGTTTTATTCCGTCCTGCGGCACTTCAACAACAATACCGTCGCTTATACCCGCATTTCCCGCGTCCGGTATATAAAGCCCGCCTATTTTCTTTTCTCCTGTTTCATTTTTTCTGACTAAAACCCTGGAATTTAACGGCTGTAATTTCATATAGCCCTCCTTTTTTATAAGCCCAAAAGGCTGTTTATTTTATCTTTATCAAATCCCACAACATAAACTCCGCCTATTTTCAGCTGAGGCACACCGGTCTGCCCTGTTTTATTAACAAGCTCCCGTACCGCCTTTTCATCTTTAGATACATCCACATCCGTGAACCTTATACCTTTTTCTTTAAGATAACTTTTTACTTTGACACACCATGAACATGACGGCGTGGAATATACGATAACTGCCGTTTCTTTTTTTCTTTTATTTTCAACCGCCGCGTTACTGCCGGCTTCATCAACAAGAGACAAGTATTCTTCAATCTTTGCCTCACCATATACACCGCGTTCAACACGCCCGCCTTTTACCTTTATTACGGAAGGCACTGCGGTTATTCCAAAATATTTATTTACATCTTTTGCCAAAGCGGCATCGACATAATAAAAATTCCTATCCGCGCGTTCCAAAGATGTTTTTTTAAAAACCTCTTCAGCCTTTTTGGATTTTTCAGAAAAACCGCCAAAAAAACCTATAACACTTTCTTTTTCTATTTCTTCTCTAAGCTGTCCAACGCTTTGCACATTTATAATCATAAAAGACCTCTCTTTTCTTATATCAATATGCCGTTTGCAGAAACAGCCGTTTTACAGCGCGCTTTATTTAAAACATCCTAAACAACTTTCATATTATATCTTTATACATTTATGTGTATATTTATATAAAATAAAACTCTAATTGTCAAGAAGAAATATTAATTACACTTTCAGAAATACTTAATTTTGAATATAAAAAAACCCGGACAAGAAAGCACCAGGCCTTCCTGTCCGGGTTTTTACAGTATATTACCTGACCGGCGCGGACATATCCTTAAGCAATTTTTCCCAGTATTTTAAGCACAATATGCTGCGCAACAAAAACTTTCCCATTTGAGCATACCTTTTAAATATGCAAAAATGAAATTTTCAAATCAAAGTTTAAGCGGTTTTAAACACAAAAACCAGTCAAGGCACTTAATCCCTTCTTTTTCTGCGTTATCCACCCTTTCTTTAGCGGCGCCGCAGCTTCCCGGAGCAGGCACTATAACATCTTCACCCGGCTGCCAGTCAGCAGGAGTTGCAACTTTATACTTATCAGCTGTCTGAAGGGCAATAACCATCCTTTTTATTTCGGCAAAATTTCTTCCCATTGAAAGCGGATAATACATTAACGCCCTTACTTTTGCCTCCGGATCCATAAAGAAAACCGCCCTTACAGCGCTTACATTTGATTCGCCCGGCTGCACCATTCCAAATTTATTTGCAACTTCCATTGTTAAATCGGCTATCACCGGGAATTTTACTTCAACATTTTTCATTCCTTTATATTCAATCTTTTCTTTTATAGTTCTAAGCCAGGCAATATGGCTGTGCCTGCTGTCTATAGACAGCCCTATAAGCTTACAGTTTAAAGCTTCAAATTCCTTTTCCATTGAAGCAAAAGCCATAAATTCCGTGGTGCATACAGGCGTAAAATCCGCAGGATGGCTGAAAAGAATAACCCATTTTCCGCTGTAATCATCCGGGAATTTAATCTGACCCTGCGTTGTATCCGCCGTAAAAGAAGACGCCTTTTCTCCGATCTTTGGAATGCTGTACTGCTTCGTTTCATTATTTTCCATTTCTATTTCCTCCTGTTTTTTTATTTTTTTAACACCAAACCTTAAAAACACCTCCTTTTTTAAGTAGTAATAATTACTACTTAGTTTTTAAAAAAACTATTTATTACACTTTTCGCATATACCTTCCAGCATCACTTTTTTTCCTGTTATTTTAGAAGCATCAGGCAGCTTGTCGGGTATCTTAATTTCATCATAATAAGCGCTTAAAAAATCATAAATTTTACCGCATTTAGTACAGTAAAAATGGTGATGCTGCCCGTTATTTGCGTCAAATCTTTTAACGCCATCCTGCGACGCGACCGGTTTTATAAGCCCTATTTCAACTAATAAATTAATTGTTCTAAAAACAGTATCAAACGATATTCTAGAATGCTTCTTTCTTACCGAAGAATATATACTTTCAACAGGCGGATGGTCATATCTGCATGCTATTTCGGAATATACAGCAATACGCTGAGGCGTGGCTTTAAACCCCTTTTCCCCGCATACTTTTTTACATTTTTCAATCGCTTGTTTATTTTTCATAATTCATTAAAAACTGACAACCGTGTCGCTTTCTTTTACGATATCATACATATCCTGCATGGTGGATAAAGGGCAGACATCCGAACTTTCCTGCTCCCGGGACTGTATACAGGTTCCACAGGCAAATATTTTGCCGCCGGATGCCAGAAATTTTTCCGCCTGCTCTGTCGTATTAAATTTATCCGTGCTTATTTTCTGATACTCCACGCCTTTGCCCATAAAAAAAATCTTTACCTCTTCCTTTTTTCCAAGGCAGAAATTACCATACCTGATTGCGTTCCAGCAAGTCTCCGCGTCATTTGAAGCGATTACAATCCCTATTTTCATTACATTATCCTTATATTACAGATTTTTTATACGCCGCACTGCGAAAGAAAAAACATTATATAATCCTCTTTAATATCCCTGCCTTCTATAATTATTTTATTTCCAGCCGCTTCTTTTACTTCCTTAGAAATATTTTTTTTACTCCAAAGCATTGCGCACGGATTGCCTTTAACTTCACTTTCTGTCAGTTCTTCTGAATAAAACAACGCTGAACCGGAATCAAATTCATCTTTCAGGCTTTTTAAAGTGTAATAATCAGCCAAAAAAGATTCCAATTGCGGTTCAGCGCCGTTAATAACAATAACCTGTGCTTTTTTAAGCGTTTCTCTTGACAGTTCCATTCTTATTTTTTATTTACAGGGCATGTATTAATTCCCAATAACGCGTATAACCCGCAGAAACCTACAGCGCCTGTTATAAGTGATATTGCGCCAACTGCCCATAAAACAATTGCAAGCGTGCCTGTTGTAAAGAATCCCCCTGCTATTAACCCTGCCCCCAATACAACCCTTACAATCCTGTCTGTCTTTCCTTCATTAGGCTTTAACATAAAACACCTCCCATGATTTAATTTCCCATATATCAATTATACACGTTTTTACTTCCTTTCACAGGCGCTGCCTGCCGCGCAAAGGCCGGTTACCGACAAAAGCAGGACCGTTCCCAATAACCAAAGAACATATGATTTGGGAGCGGCTGAGAAAAAACCGGCAGCCACAAGGGCGCCGCCCGCGCCCCCCCTTATAAACTTCAATACAGTATCCATTATAATTCTCCTTTAAGCCGCAAGATGCGGTTTTATTGCCTGAATTATATGCTGTTTAGGCAGCGCGCCCACTATACGATCCACTACTTTTCCGTCTTTAAAAATAGCCATTGTGGGTATACCTGATACTCCATACATTCCGGCAAGCTCCGGGGAATCATCCACGTTTACTTTGGCAACCGTTAATTTTCCGTTATATTCCTTTGCTATCTGTGAAAGCGCGGGCGCCACCATTTTACACGGCATACACCATTCCGCCCAGAAGTCCACAAGCACCGGTTCTTTTGACTCTATTACCTCTTTCTTAAAACTCTTTGAATCCACGTTGATTTCCATAACATCCTCCTTTAAGGATTTTTTTATCAGAAGCCGAATAAACTTCCAAACTTTAATTTTCTGTTAACTTTTATAGCCCCTGTGCGGCAGACATACATACAGCCTCCAAGCAGGTCGCACGACTCATGATCCGTCACCACCGCTTTATTTGAACTGCTGTTTAATTCAATAATCTGCGCCGGACACATTGACACGCACGCACCGCATCCCGTACAAAGTTCTTCGCTTATTTCAACCTTCTTTTCCACCTTCCGCCTCCTTCTATTATTCTTTTATACGTATATTTGTATATATAAATATACACAAATATATCAATTTTGTCAATCTGTTTAATTGTTTTACTGAAAGGCCGTTTTTTTAATTGTTGCAGTATTTTAAATCATAAAATCCTTAAATTTATTTTTTTACCGCCCCTACAAGTTTCAAAAATATATAATCAGGCAGTATTTTTCTTAGCAATATAAAAAACACCAGTTTACCCGCAGATTAACCCTGCCCGCAATTATGAACTTTTTAAAAGCTAAAAAACTGAACCGTAATAAGTTTTTCTATAAACTTTTTCTGACATTGGCAACAGCTTCAACCATATTTTGCAGGCTTTTTTCAGTTTCTTCCCACTTCCGGGTTTTAAGGCCGCAGTCCGGATTAATCCATAACCTTTCCGCGGGAAAAACATTTAAAAGCAATTTTATTTTGTTTTCAAATTCTTCCACAGAAGGCACACGCGGCGAATGCACATCATAAACTCCCGGCCCGATTTCATTTTCGTATCCCTGCTTCTTGAATGTTTCAAGAAGTTTATTTCCGCTTTTTGATGTTTCAATTGTTATTACATCAGCATCCATAGCTTTAATCGCGGGCATAATATCCCTGAAATCGCTGTAACACATATGCGTATGTATCTGAGTTTCAGGCCTTGCGCCGCTTACCGCCACGCGGAAACATTCCACAGCCCATATTTCATAAATAAACGCTTTTGATTTTTTTAAAGGATACCCTTCACGAAAAGCGGCTTCATCAACCTGTATTATCTTTATCCCTTCAAATTGAAGGTCCCTGATTTCATCTCTGACAGCCAGAGCAATCTGAACACAAACATCTTTCTTCTGTATATCGTCGCGTACAAAAGACCAATTAAGAATTGTAACAGGCCCCGTCAGCATTCCTTTCATATTTTTTTTTGTTTTTTTCTGCGCGTACAAAATAATTTTACCGGTCATATCCCCGGCCCTTTTAACATCACCGTAGATAACAGGGGGTTTAACGCACCTTGTCCCGTAGCTTTGCACCCATCCATTTTCCGTAAAAATAAACCCTTTCATCCGCTCTCCAAAATATTCCACCATATCATTTCTTTCGGGTTCGCCGTGTACCAAAACGTCAAACCCTGTTTTTTCCTGAAAAGCGATACAATTATCTATATACTCATATATGCCCTTATCATAATCTTCTTTTTTTACAGCTCCTGTTTTATAGCCTCTTCTTAACCGGCGCAGCACCTCCGTCTGAGGAAAACTGCCGATAGTTGTAACGGGCAGAAGCGGTAAACAAAAAACTTTTTCCTGTTTTTTCTTTCTGTCTTTAAAACTTTCACTGCGCTTCTTTGAATAACCGCATTTTATAATTTTTTTAACATCAGGGTCATTGACCTTTGCGGAACTTTCCCTTCTTGCGAAAACCGCCCTGTTTTGTTCTATTTTTTCGGCATGTTTTTCCTTTCCTTCGGTAAAAATATCCGCAATATCCTTTATTTCCGCCAGCTTCTCCCCGGCAAAACTAAACCAGCCTTTAATTTCCGAGTCAATTATTTTTTCGTTTTTTAACGAATATGGCACGTGAAGCAGCGAACAGCTTGGAGCAATAATAATATCCTCTTTGTAAACTGTTTTAGATATCTCACCAAGAATATTCAGCGTTTTTTCATAATTATTTTTCCAGATATTCCTGCCGTCAACAACTCCGGCTATAAGTTTTTTCCCTTTTAGAAACTTAGCCGCTTTAACATTTTCCGGCCCATATACAAAATCCAGTCCAACACCCCATATATTTACATCTTTTAAAGCTTCCGCCGCATTAACGGCAGAATCAAAATATGTCATCACTATTATTTTTAAATTTTTAGAAACCCCGCATAATTCGCCATATACTTTTTTTAATATTTTTAATTCTTCTTTCCCGCAGTCCTTTACAAACCACGGTTCATCAAACTGGACATAAATTTCTTTTCCCAAAAATCCGGCGGCGTTCACAAACTCCCTGTATGCGGGAATTATTTCCGGAAGCAGTTCAAGCATACTTCCTTCAGAATCGACGCGTTTGGACAGCATAAGAAAAGTTACAGGTCCTATCACATTAAGCTTTGTCCTGTATCCCAGTTTTTCAGCCTGTCTGTACTCTTTAAATAAACTGCCAAAATCCGGCTTATACCTGCAACCTTTTTTCAGTTCCGGAACAATATAATGATAATTTGTATTAAACCACTTTGTCATCTCCATAGCGGAGGATTCTGCAGAACCTCTTGCCATTGCAAAATATCTTTCTGCCGGGTCAGAAATACCCTGAAATCTCTCCGGTACGGCGCCCAGCATAACTGCCATATCAAGCATCTGGTCGTAATAACTGAAATCGCCGCAGGAAAAAATACCCATACCGGCCCGCTTCTGCGTTTCCCAGTTTGTTTTTTTAAGGTTGTCAGCGGTTTCTGTAACGCTGTCAAATCCCAGTTTCCCGTCCCAAAAACTTTCAAGAACTTTTTTTAATTCCCTGTTTTTCCCGATTCTTGGAAATCCGGTCACAAATGTCCTCAGGCCTTTGTTCATTTTTTTCTCCTTTTTTGTTTTCGCGACAAAAAATTTTTTATTGCGGCGGCATTCGGACTTGGGAATTATCCCACACCGTAGCGCGACTGCGGCCGATTCACACGGCCTTCCCCGCCTTAAATCAGCATCTTATCCGTTTTTAACGCATTTTAATTCTTCTTCTTTCCCTTCCACCGTAAACATAAGCCTTTCTTTGTATTCTTCCGCCTTGCCTTCGTTCCATTGTTTCACAGGCCTGAAAAACCCCACAACCCTGCTATAAACCTCGCAGGGAGTCCCTTCCACTTTATTCAGGCGTTCTGTAAGCACTTCTATTCTTTCCTTTATTTCCTTTTCTTCCACGGTTCTCACCTCAACATTTATTTGTTTTTTCAAAACAACAAAATCAAACCCTTAAAACTTAATTTCCGCGCCGGCGCTTACGGACCTTCCGGGCATTGGGTATCCTTTTGCTATGACGTATTCTTTGTTATCAAGTAAATTATGCGCCGCGGCAAAAATTCTTACATTCTTATTTAATCTGCCGCTTACGTTTAACCCCACAAGATAGTATTCTCTGATTATTGCCCCTGAATTATCTTTACACGCGTCAGTATATTCGCCTTTTAAAACAACAGACATGTTTTTGTCCGGCTGTATTGTAATATCACCGCTTATTCTGCCTTCGGGTATTAAACTGATTTTTTGCCCCGAAGCCGAATCAACGGCATTTGTGTATGTATAAGCCGCTGTAATTTTCAAAAAATCAAAAGGATTATACTCCGCTTCCGCTTCAAGGCCGGTTATTTTTACCCCGCTTAAATTTTCATAAGTACCTGTCCAGGTAACAGAATCGCTTACGTACTGTATCATATCCCTGACATCCTTTGAAAACCATACATACGAATGTTTGAAATTTTCCGCCTGTTGTTTTATGCCGACTTCATATCCTGTTGACTTTTCCGCCTTTAAATTAACGTTTCCAACCATCATTCCGTCAAAAGGCCAGTACAACTGACCTATGGTCGGCGCGCTGAAAGAGTTATCAACGGCAGCGTGTATTTCCACTTTGCTGTCCATCAAATACTTTATGCCGGCGCTTGCGCTTGTCATATCGTTATAAGCGGTGCTCATATCATGCCTTACCCCGCCATTTAAAATAATTACAGAAACCGGCAAATATACGGCATTTGTAAAAAAAGCGGTGTTTTGAATGGTTTTTTTACCTACATCCGTGCTGTCCATATTTTTGTTATTAAATTCGGCACCCGCCAAACCGGAAATATTGTCATTATTATCATACGCCGCCGTAAAAGAGCCCTGCCACTCCTTTGCTATGTGCCTGGAATTTATAGGATAAAAAGGGTCCGGATTCTGATATTTCAGGTCAGAAGACTTATAGAAACCATCAGCCTTTACCAAGAATTCACTGACAGCCGCGCTTCCGGACAACCCTAAAATATAATCTTCACTCCATTGTTTAGCCAAAGGCGACAGCCAGGAAAGACTTCCCGGAACTTCCTGCCCGTAATTCAGATAATTTCCAAAAAATCCGAATTTAAATACGTTCACACTGTAATTTATATTCGTATTAAGCATTCTTTTTGTAAACGCGGAATGTTCCCTGTATCCGTCCCCTTTTTCTTCCGTGCCGGAGGCAAAATAATCAAAATCACCTATTATATGTGATGATGATATCTGATTTTTTTGATATCCAAAACTTCCATATCTTGAAGATGCTTTTATCAGGCTGTTTTCATCATCCCCCGTCAGCAGGTTAATTACACCGCCCATAGCATCCGGCCCGTAAACCGAGGAAATTCCACCTTTAATAACCTCTATCCGTTTAATAGAAGACAGGTCAATTCCGCTTATGTCATAACCGCCGGTCATAATATCTTTTAAAGGCACTCCATTTAAAAGCACCAAAGTCTGAGTTGATGATTTACCCCTTAGCGATACAGCAGAAACGCCGCTTATATATCCGTTTGAACTAACCACAGCGCCGGCAGTATTTTTAATTATTTCTGCCAATGAAAGGCAGCCGGTTTTTTCAATTTCTTCCTTTGTAATAACCTTTACGCTTCGAGCGGTATCTTCAAGGCTGCTTTCTGTTTTCCTGGCTGTTACAATTACAGTCATAATAACCCCTGTATTACCCCGTGAATCAGCCTGAACTTCAACCGTTTCCTTTTTCCCGGCGCTTTGCTGTGCTTCTTCGGCAAAAACCCCATGAAACAAAAACAACACGCACACCGCCACTAAAATAAACCTTTTCAAATTCATACTGCCCTCCTTTTTAATATTTCCGGGCATAAAAAAACCCGGCCTTCGATGCCGGGTTTACAGGTAGATGAATTTGCCGCTGCGCAAACGGCTAAATCAATACAGTCTGCTTCCCTTTTTTCGAAGGTACTTGCCGTATCTGATAATAGACCGGGCTAGCCTTTTTGGCATTACCGTTGCGAAACAGCCGCCGGAATCTCACCGGCATTTCCTTTATCAGATCGTGCTTTACTATTTACATATAAAAAACTTGTTTCATAAACTACAACAAAATTAAAAACTTGTCAACAAAACTATTTTTTTACCGCCCCTACAAGTTTTAAAAAAATATTATCAGGCAGCATTTTTCTAAGCAGCAGCACAACAAAAGCCATTTTTCCCGCAGGGTAACGCAGCCTGCCGCTTTTATCGCAGGCGGCCCTGTAAATTACACCTGCTATCTCTTCCGGTAAAGCCGCCCCCATATTTCCCTTTGCTGTTTTATTCCGTTTTTCATACATCTCTTCATACGCTTCAAAACCGGCTTCTTTCGCAAACACCATTGACCTTGTAAAAAAATCAGTTTTTACCGTACCGGGTTCCACAAGCTTAACCTTTATGCCAAAAGGTTTTAACTCCAGATATAAAGACTCCGAAAAACCTTCAACAGCCCACTTTGAAGAAATGTAAAGCGACGAAAAAGGAAAAGCAGTCCTGCCCGCCACTGATGATACATTAATAAAGATACCGAATTTTTGTTTTCTGAACAAAGGAAGGAAAATACGCGTGACATTCATAAGCCCAAATACATTGACATCGTACTGCCTTTGTACCTGCTCCGCGGACGCGGCTTCAAACGGCCCGTTTAATCCGTATCCCGCGTTGTTTACCACCGCGTCCACCGTATCAGAAATTTTGCATATTTCTTCATAAGCGTTTTTCACAGATACAGCGTCAGAAACATCCATTTCAACACACTCAATATTTTTAATCCCTTCAAAAATATTATTTTTCACTTCGCGCATGCACGCAAAAACTTTCCAGCCGTTTTTTGCGAATTTAAAAACAGCCGCCTTTCCTATCCCCGAAGAAGCCCCGGTAATTACGGCTGTTTTCATATTTCCTCCGAAAATACTTTTTCTATATATTCAATGTCTTCCGCCGTCAGTTTCATATCCGAAGCCGATACATTCGTAAGTATCTGTTTTTTATTTCTGAATCCCGGCATTACACAGCACACACTGTCAAAAGACAGAACATACGAAATTGCCGTACGTGTAAGTTCTTCATTTGAACCGCCAAAACGCTGTTTTATTTTTTCAAGCCGTTTTTCTGTAAGCACAAGAAATTCTTTGGAAAAACGCGGATCTTCTTTCCTGTGATCGCCGTTTAAAAAATACGGAGGCTTTTCGGCGGCGTATCTGCCTGTCAAAATACCCATTATAAGAGGCGAAGTCACCGCGGCCTTTAAGCCCACACGTTCCGCGGTTCCGCCTTTTTTTATAAACCTTGCCTGCGCCATATTTCCTTCAGCCTGAATGATATCGGGTTTTATAACAGGGCAAAGCCTTTCAAAATCTCCGTCACTGTACGCGGACAACCCGATATATCTTATCTTGCCTTCTTTTTTCAGCTTACACATAGTTTCAACGGCTTCATCAAGATACATATCATTATTACCAAAATATGGGTGATGAAAATAATATATGTCTACAAACTCCCTCTTAAGGTTTTCAAGCGACTGCTCGCACTGATGCCTTATGTGCATGGATTTATAAGGATGTTCAGACGTACCGCCGTTATTTCCAATTTTAGTTGAAATATAAACATCATTTATGTTTTCAAACGCCCCGCCCAACAGCCTTTCTGAATTTCCAAAACCGTAAGAATCAGCGGTATCAAAATGGTTTACGCCAAGTTCGCGGGCAAACAACAGCGCTTCTATGGCATCCTTTTTATTTACATCCGCATACCCTGTAGACCGGCCGTTATCCCAGCTTTTACCGCCTATTGTCCAGCACCCTAATGACACCTCTGACACTTCAATCCCGGTACTGTTTATTTTCCTGTATTTCAAAAGTTCCTCCGGAAGCCGATTTTTTATTTATCGGTAAATATAAGGAAGCATAATCATGCCGCCGGACAGGCATAAAATGACCGCGGCGCCTGCGGGAAATATTTTTGAAGTTAAAACTGTTTTTATTTTACCCGGCGCGGATTCGGCTTTTTCCCTTATATGCCATACTCCGGTTGCTATTAAAAACTGTGTCAAGGCCATACCCGCAGCGAAACACATTGTAAACAGAAGCCCCTGCAAATAAAGCCCGAAACTGAATGAAAAAATCAATATAATTGAAGTGGACGGGCACGGAACAAGCCCCACGGCAAGCGCAAGGGCAAGCGGATGCCCGGTATTTTTTTTATTTTCCGCCCCTTTTTCAGAACGAAAGACTTTAAACGCCATTATTATACCTATAATAAATATAAGGGCCCCTGACGCGAATTGAAGCGCGTCTTTAACCGCGCTCTCTGAATCTTTCAGCACGCCTTTAAGTATAATAAAAAATAAAACCACCATAAGAACAGCCGACAGCGCGTGGACAACGGCGGAAAAAACCGATACAAACACAACGGTTGAATATTTTTTTCTTGAAGACGCCATCCATGATGAAATAACTGTTTTGCCGTGGCCCGGCCCAAGCGCGTGCACCGCCCCGTATAAAAAAAGGGCAGCCATTAAAACGGCAAGCACGCCGGATTTTCCGGTTTTTTTATAATTATCTATCTTTGCCGCTATTTCCCTGTTCAGCCTGGCCTGCCAGATAATTGTTTTCTTTAAAAATTTGCCTGAAACAAAGCTTTTTTCACCGGCTGTCCTTTTTACAGGCCTGTCAAACGGATTATCTCCGGCCGCAAGAAAAGACACAGTAAAAAAAAATAAAATAAAAATTACCGCCTTTTTATAAGCCGGCATATTAATAATACGCTTCAACGGCGTTTCCATAATCGCCCTCCAAAAACTTTAACTTCATTTCTTCATTACCTTTAAGAACTATATTTTCTTCAAACAGGTCAAAAGCAATATAAATCTCACTGTCCTCAAAGTATAATTTAAACTTTCTCTTAATTTCCATATTAACTTTAGCTTTAAAAATGTAGCTTATTTCCTGATCTTCGCCTGTTTCTATAGAAAAATAATAAGGGTCAATTTTCAAAGGTTTTCCGCCGTCAACGATTATAAAAGTATAATAATTATAAGCGGAAAGCGATTTAAAATCTTTTTTTCTTATCTTATCAATCTCCGCTTCGCTTATTTCGCCGTCACCATCAGAATCAATATATTCAAACAAAGAAACAGATGTCATCCTGTCAAACACCCATTCCACTTCTATCTCTTTTAACCCTTTTAAGTCCGTGTAAACAAACACATTAGGCGTTATAAAATAGTGCGGATGCGCATCCAGACTTAAACCTGTGAACAATATCATAATAAATAAAAAAATCATTTTCTTCATATTATCCCTTTCTTTTTTTAACGGTTAACCTTACAACCATAGAAACCGTAAACAAAATCCCGAATACCGCAACAACTGACGCGCCTGTCGGAAGGTCATAAAATACAGAAACAGCCATTCCAAATAAACTTCCTGTTATTCCAAGTATCCATGAAAAAAACAGCCTTGCGCGTATATTTTCAAAAAACATCATAGCACAAACCGCAGGCACAATAAGGAAAGAAAAAACAAGAAGAACTCCTGCCATTTCAACTGAAGAAGTGACTACGGCGCCAAAAGTAGCATAAAACACAAAATCCCAGAACGGCACATTTATTTTTTTTCCGCCATCTGTATTGCCTTCTGTCACGGCAAAAAAATTCTTTCTAAAAATATAATGAAATATGCCTATGGCGGAATACAGTACCGCCATTTTAATAACCTCCTGTGGTTTCACAAATAGTATATTTCCTACAAGCATGTATTTTATGTGTTCCGCTTCGGATGGAGCTTTTGAAAGAATAAGCACGGAAACAGCCGCGGCAAATACGTACAATATCCCAACTATAGCCTCCTGCTGCACCTGTTTCCCGGAACTACGCGACCACGACAAAAAAATTGCCGCAACTAGTGTTGCTGTCAAAGAGACAAAATAAGACCCTGTCGTATGCAATTCTATCCCTAATAAAAAACCCAATAATGCGCCAAGAGCCGCAGTCTGCGCAAGGGCAAGGTCAACAAAAATAACACCCCTTTCTATTACATGCATGCCAAGATATGCGTGTATCCCGGCAAGCACTACGCACGCAATAAACGGCCATATTATAAGTTCCAGCATAGTATCTCCATTTTTAAACTCCTGCCCCGCGTAACGCGGGGCAGGAGTTGTTTTTCTATTTTAACGCTTTTTCAAGTTCCGTTACATTGTATTCAAAAAGGTTAATATAGGTGTCAGCTTCCTTAACACCCAGCGCCGAACTTGGTATTCTTACAATTTTCGCGCCGGTCATCTGCGACAGCCGCTCCATTGCGGCAGAAGGATAAAAAGGCTCCGCGAAAATTATTTTCGTCCCTTCTTTCTTCATTTTTTCCGAAAGAACCGCCATTTCTTTGGGAGAAGGTGCAATTCCGGGTTTATTTTCCAAATATCCCGCGCTTTTCATTCCAAAAGCTTCTGTAAAATACAGCCAGCAGTTATGCGTTGGAAGCACGGATATGCCCTGAAAAACCGACATTCTTTTTTTCCATTCTTCTATTTTTTCCTTAAGCTTGTCGGCATATACCGTATAATTTAACTTAAACGCATCCGTGTCCGCAGGGCTTATGGCTGAAAGTTTTTTTAATACAGTCCCTGCCATTAAAATCCCGTTCGCTGGATCAAGGTGATAGTGGGGATTGCCATAGATGTGCACATCGCCCATTGACCCGTCAATCTTGCCTTTCGGCACTTCCAGTTTATTAATTTCTGCCGAAAGGTCAATATAGCCGTCAGCGCCTTTCTGAATTTTATTATTTTTGGAAGCCCTTATAACCCCGTCCATCCACATATCAAGGTCCATTCCAATAACGGCTACGGCATCAGCATTTTTTGCTTTCATTACCATTGAAGGCCTTGGTTCCACGGAATGCGGGTCCTGTCTGCCGTCCATAAGCCAGTATACTTCCACCTTATCCCCGCCGATATTTTTTACTATATCCGCAATTTCAGGCGTAGTACATACCACCTTTAACGTCCCGCCAAAAAGCATAAATGGAAAAACAGCCGCAGCCAGCATAAGCAGTATTTTTTTCATTTTTCACCCCTTTATTGAAGCGGGTGCGTATGCGGCCCGATTCCAAAGATTACTTTAAGCATTCCGGTATGTTCCTGTGCTTCAGGGGAATAGGAATATTCCGCCCTTAATTTAAGCGATTCAGTCATGTAATTAGACGCTATCACAGAAAACACGGATTTTTTTGTTTTTTCGGGGCCCGGCGTTTCCGACCAGTCATACTTTAATGCCGCTTCCCATTGTTTGTCTATCCTGTAACCAAGATACGCGTAAGCGCCCCAGCTTTCAAAAGTACCGGGCGGTACTTCGCGTTTTAAATAAACCGCTTCTGCAAGCACCATCAGACGCGAATAAGCTGACGGCCAAAACTTGAAAGTAAAATCCGCTCCCGTCATTTGTATTCTGTCCATATGCTCAAGGTAATGAGCTCCTGTGCCTTTTAACCCGCTAAGTCCCAGCTCTATTTCAGCAGACTCGGCAGGCGCAAAAGAAGACCATACCCTTGCGTTATATATCTCTCCCGCAGGTGAAAAAGCATGATGATGTTCTTCGGATTCTTCAGCTTCTTCATGGCTGTGTGCGGACGATACCCTGTATATGCCGGCCTGTACATTAATAAAAAAAGGCAGCGGCAAAAGCATGTCTATGGAAGCGCCGTCACCGGCAAGGCTGTGTTCCCCAAGAAAACTGCCATACGCAAGAGGGGCGCCTAAAAAAAGCCACTCGTGCGAGTGTATGTGATTTATCCTTCCAAAATCAACCAGTTTCCTTCCGGCCTTTAAACCTGTAGAAAAGGGAAGGTTGGCAAATGTGGCGTAGGCTTCCTCCACTTCAAAATTAATTGAACCATCATGATTATGCGCGCCAACAACAAAATCCGCGCGGACATCGGGATGCATATAACCTGTCGCGCATATTTCAAAACCATCAAAAGAAACAGATGCTTCTTTATTGCCGTCCGAATCAGCCATAGCATTTAATCCCGCCTGGCCTATAAAACTGATGTCAGGAAGGGCTGTCGCCGCACTTTGTTCAGCAGCATTTAAAAACGAAAAAATAGATATAAATAAAACAATAAACATTAATTTACGCATTTCGCGCCTCCGTGTTTTTTATAAAACCGCTTTTGAAAATTCAGCAGTTTGCCGGAGGCGCCCTTGCAACAAAAAACTTATAATATTCTTTAAATGAAAATACATTTGTTAAAAACTTTACTATAATACAAATAAAAAACAGTACCAAAGAAAGAGTTACAGGAACAGTTGCTAAATACTTACCTATGAAATTACATATATTACAGTTTCTTTCTTCATGATGATTGTTATGATGATGAAAAGCACCGGCCACAGAAACAAACAAAATAATAAAAAAAAGTAAAAAAGTAATATATTTTTTTTCATGTACATAGAATACCGCTTTATACTTTTTTGTCAAGTTTTTTAAAAACAAGATTAAAAACAATTATCAAAATTTTACAACAGATTCAAACTTACCGCCATTACCGCCATACCCGCGGCTATACCCGCGATTTCCGTGTGACCTTCCCCGTATTCACGCGCTGTGGGCAGCAGTTCATCAAACGAAATATATATCATGATTCCGGCGACAGCCCCCATTACAATACCCAGAAGCTGCGGTGTAAGAAAAGGCGCCAGTATCAGCCAGCCTAAAAGCGCGCCTACCGGCTCTGCAAGCCCAGATAACGAAGAGTATAAAAAAGCCTTTTTTTTGTCATCGGTTGCCGCGTAAATCGGTACAGACACCGAAATACCCTCCGGAATATTATGTATAGCCACGGCTATCGCAATTGTTATTCCAAGTTTGATATCGCTTGCGGCCGCCGCAAAAGTGGCGAACCCTTCCGGAAAATTATGAATTGTAATTGCCGCGGCGGTAAAAAGCCCGGTGCGCATAAGTTTGTGTTTTGAATGTTTGCCGCTAATCTTCAGTTCTTTTACGCTTGCGTCAGACCTTACTTCATGCGGGTTCTGCGCTTCCGGTATCATTTTGTCAATCAGCGCGGTAAACCCCATTCCTCCAAAAAATGCCGCCAAAGATATCCATGGCCCGGCGGTTTCCGCTGAATGAGGAAGTATTTCCATAAATGATACGTAAACCATAACTCCCGCAGACAGACCAAGCCCGAACGAAAGAAACTTTCCCCCCCTGCTGCCGGAAATAAACGCGATTGCCGCGCCTATAGCGGTTGACATACCGGCGAACAAAGACAGCAAAAGCGCGTATAATATATTTATTTCCATCTTTTCTCCCTTTTATAAAAACAACAGCGCGATACGGTAAACTATAAAAGAAAGCACCCACGCCACAGACATGGAATATGCTATATAAAATAAAGTTATTTTCATCTTACCGACCTCTTTATGAAAAACCGCGGTTGCCGCAAGGCATGGTACGTACAAAAGCACAAAAACTATAAGCGCAAGCGCTACAGCCGTGTTATACGAAGGGTCTGAATGCAGCATTTCCTTTAAAGGCGAGGTCTCTTCGCCTATATCTCCAAGCGAATAAATTGTCCCCATCGTGGACACCACGATTTCTTTGGCGGCAATACCGGCGGTTAAAGCCACGCCTATGCGCCAGTCAAAACCAAGCGGCCTTATCAGCGGTTCCACCGCTCTGCCGAATTTTCCGGCAAAAGAGTATTCAAGTTCTTTGCCGGCCAGTTCATTTCTTAAGTTTTTTATTATACTCTGTTTTTCGCTTTCCGGAATGGTTTTCATATTTTCAACAGCCGCTGTTTTCTGCGCGTACTCATCAGCCAGCTTATGGTTTACCGGAAAATTTGAGGCAAACCATATTATTAAAGAAGCGGCAAGGATTGTTGTACCGGCTTTTTTCATGTACATCCACGCCTTCATCCACATCTGCATAAGGACGGACTGAAGCGACGGCAGCCTGTAAACGGGAAGTTCCATTACAAACGGCTCGCTTTGCCCTTTAAAAACAGTTGATTTAAAAAGTTTTGCAGACGCCACTGCCACCAGTATGCCAAACAGGTAAACGCCAAACAGAATATTGCCGGCAGTATTTTCCGGGAAAAACGCCCCTATTAAAAGCACGTACACGGGAAGTTTTGCCCCGCAGCTCATGAACGGAATTACCATCATTGTGGCAAGCCGGTCACCGCGGTTCTTTAACGTTCGGCACGCCATAAACGCCGGCACAGAACATCCAAAACCCGTGACCATGGGAATAAACGACTTGCCGTGAAGCCCTATTTTATGAAAAGCCTTATCCACCACAAAAGCCGCGCGCGCCATATAACCCGTGGCTTCAAGAAAAGACAGCCCAAAAAACAGAAGAAGTATATTGGGAAGAAATACAAGCACGCCGCCCACACCGGCCACGATTCCGTCCACAACAATTGAACGCATCAGGTTATTGCTTATATTATTGCCGGCTTTATTTCCAAGCCAGTTAAAAAAATTTTCTATCCATCCCATCGGAGCTTCGCCAAGCTTGAACGTCATCTGAAAAATAAGCCACATTATCACAAAAAATACCGGAAGACCAAGCACCCTGTTTATTAAAACCGAATCTATAATGTCAGTGGCAGTCTTTTTATCCTGTTCTTTTTCCATAACAGTTTCTTTAAAAGCGCCGCGCACAAAAGCATGCCTGTCTTCTGCTATCTTTTTTTGAATATTCATTTTAACCGCGGCTTCAAGATTTTTTAATATCTGCGGAAGCTCTGTTTCAAGCCGTATCCAGGCGGGGCTGTGCCTTGCCATATTATAAGTAAACGCGTCGTGTTCCAGAAGTTTTATCGCGGCAAGCCTTGGTTTTAACTTTGATGACATTGCAGGGTCGGCTTCAACCATTGCCTGCAGTTTTTCAACTGCGTCTTCAATTTCATCACTATAAGTGATTTTAGCTTCAGGGGGAGTAATTTTCCCTTCATAAAGCCTTACTATGTGGCTAAGAAGCGATTCAAGCCCTGTTTTTTTGGCGGCGGAAACCGGCACCACGTGGCATCCCAAAAGCTGCTGCAGCATTTTAAACTCTATTTTAATACCCTTCTCTTCCACTTCATCATACATATTTAAAGCCATTATTGTTTTGGGCTGCAATTCCAGAAGCTGGACAGAAAGATACAAACTGCGTTCAAGGTTGGTGCCGTCAGCCACATTAACAATAACGTCGGCTTCCTTTGATTCTATGTAATCCCTTGCCACCGTCTCTTCCGGGGAATACGCCGTAAGCGAATATGTCCCGGGCAGGTCTACAAAATTTATCGTATACCCTTCATATTCAACTTCCGCTTCATATTTTTCAACGGTAACACCGGACCAGTTTCCCACTTTTAAATTTGTGCCTGCAATCGCGTTAAACAGCGATGTCTTTCCGGAATTAGGATTTCCCGCAAAGGCGGCTTTTATTATTTTATTTTTACCCATTGCGGTTCCCTCTTCTGCCGGACATTGGTATGCCGTCGCCAACCTGCCCTGTTTTTTCAACAGATATAAATGACGCCTCTTTAACCCTTAAAGCCATCATGAAGCCGCGCAGCTTAATTTCAATGGGGTCTCCCAAAGGCGCCTTTCTTACCACTTTGAATTTTGTCCCTGTTACAAGCCCCATATCCAGCAGCCTCTGCGCCACTTCGCCATGCGCGTCAACCGAAGTTACAACAGCTTTATCGCCCGCTTTTAATTCCGACATTTTCATATCCGGCTCCTTTTGAGATACAGTCTCATTTAGCGTTTAAAAAAATTACTTTCTGCACCTGCTGCAAACGCCTCTTATTTCCATCCTGTGCCCTGTCATTTCAAAATTATATTTTTTTGCTATCAGTTCCTGGTGTTTTTCAATAACATTATCGTGAAATTCCAGTATTGCCCCGCATTTTGTGCAGATCATATGGTCATGATGGCCGTTGCCCTGTGAAAATTCATATATCCTGCGCCCGTCTTTCTGGATGCTTTCTTCAACTATTTCAGCTTTTACCAGAAGGGGGATAGTGCGGTAAACCGAAGCCCTTGAGGTTTTAATGTCAATTTTTTTTACCGAATCAAGCAGCTGTTCCGCGTCAAAATGGCCCTTAATAGAAGCGGCGGCTTTTACAATAATATCCCTGCCCCGGGTTTTTTTAAGGGACTTCTTTTCCAAAAAACTGCTGAATGTTTTTTCCTTATCCATGCCCTTCTCCATTTTGATATTGAATCTCAATAGCATTATACAAAATATCAGGCGATTGTCAATATGCTTTTATATTTTGGACGTATTTACTTTAATCTCTTTTTCCATATAGAAAAACACGCCAAGCGCCAGTACCTGCACGCCGGCTATTCCCCAGCATAAAACAGGAAGTGAAATTTCATAAAGGATTCCCGCAAGCCAGCTGCCTGCAAAAAGCGCTATACCGTAATTAAAGTTAAAAATACCGTACCCGGTACCGCGTTTTTTCATGGGGGTAATATCCGCTATTCCCGCTTTCATTATTGTTTCATGCGCTCCCATTACAACCCCCCATAATATCGCGGATGCAAAAGCAAGCCACGGCTTATTTGTAAAAGCCAGAAAAGGAATTAAAGCTGTTAATACAGGCATTGACGCCAAAGTAACAAGGCCGCCGCCGTGGTGGTTTAATTTTTCTTTCAAATAATCATACCAGTGCCCCATAACATAAGCCGCCGCGCCGTCTGAAAGCATGGCTGCGGCATAAAATAAAGGTATCATAACGTCTGATATAACCCCGGCTGCTTTAAAATGAAAACCCATGATTGCATAACTTATAAAACCAAAAGCAGTAACGAAAGAAAAAATATTATATATCCAGAAAAGTTTTGTGATTGTTTCCGGGTCGCCGTCTTTTTTTGGCGGCTCCAGCTTTGACGGGTCAGGCACTTTTGTATATGCTATCCATACAAATATCATAAGCAGTATAAAAGGAATTATAAAAATTCCGTACGCGTGCCTGTAATCAATTGCGGTTTTAACACCGCCGCCTGTTGCGGCAAAGTATCCCGCAAATATCAAAGGCCCCAAAAGCGCGCCAAACTGATCAAGCACTTCCTGAATTGCAAACCCTTTTCCGGTGCCGATTCTTTTTGCCGCGCTTGATAAAATTGTATCCTTTGCCGGCGCGCGCACAGCCTTACCCAGCCTTTCCAATACCATAAACACCGCCGCCATCTGCCATACACCGGTTAAAGCAAGCATGGGTACGGTAATTAAAAGCCCGTAACCCAGAAAAGTAAATACCCAATACCCTTTTGTTTTATCCGCGAAATATCCTGATGCCAGCCTTAAAGCGTAACCTACAAACTCTCCTATACCCGCGATTAAACCCACCATTGCCGCGTTAGCGGACAGGGTTTTTAAATACGGCCCGTTTACGCTTCTGGCTCCTTCATAAATAATATCGCCCAAAAGGCTTACAAAACCAAAAAATATTACAAGCTGAAAAGCCCTTTTTAAATCATCTGTCATTTCAACTTTTGGCATCAGGCTGCTCCTTTTTTATCTGAAGAATTCCTATAAGCGGCGGTATCCAGCAAAGATTTGCCGCTATGGTCTCTATTGCTGAATATGTCTGCGTATCCGGTTTAAACCCAAGCAGCCTTGCGCCCAAAAGCCCCGCAGGCACTATTGCAAGTATAAACAAGCCCGCAAGCATGACCGGATTTTTTATATACGCTTTGAAACCTTTAGATACATTGCCTTCTTTTTTGGAAAAATACATAAATCCGGAAACGCTTGCGCCCATCTGGTCGGACAGCGCGTAAAAATACGGTATATAAAAAGCCTGCACGCCAAGCATATCAACACCCATTAACCTGCTTGTAAAATCTATTATCCAGGGAAGCGCCATTCCAAAAAATTTTCCCCAGCCGTATGCCTGCGCCAGCGACATTGCTTTGCCCTGAATTTTTTTCTTTATCGCGAATATCCCTTCAAAGATGCTTTCCCCCTCGCCGGAAAATGTCCTCACCAGCCAGTTGCCGACAGCATTTAAAGGCATACCCAGATAATCCAGAACCGCGCCAAGCGCCAGCCCGATTCCATATCCGGAAAGTGTATAACCTATCATTTCTTTAAATTCTTCCCTCTCATCTTCACATGCGCATCCTTCTTTTGTTTCACCGCACATAGTATTGCCCCTTAATTTTTTATACTACTGTATATAACCTTTCCTGCAACAAACAGAATTACAATTCGAATTATAGCAATTATTATATAATCCGAAATACCGTTTTTTTTAAATTATTTATTTTGCGCCGGATTTTTTTAAAAGGGCTGTTATTAATACATCTTTTATCTCGTTAACAGCCCTTGTCAGGGCTGTTCCTTTATATTTATCCGTAACGTTAAGATCAGCACGCGCGGCAATAAGCAGTTTTACCATTTCAGTGTTTTTATTTTCAACAGCGCGCATAAGCGCGGTAATGCCGTCAAGGCCGCGGGAATTAACATCAGCTTTGGCCGAAATAAGATATTTAACCGCGCCTGTATGGTTATGATACGCCGCCCATACTATGGGGGAAATCCTGTCACGGTCGCGGGAATTTATATCAATGCTATTTTTAGCGCACTCTTTTAACTCGTTAATAACCCCTTTTTTTGCGGCTTCAAATATATCCATATCCCCGCCATATTTTTTTATTGCCTATCCCTGCGCTATTATTACCTGTGCCCTGTCTGCCTGATTTGGAAGCAGGTCAGCGGGTACTTTTTCTTTTCCAAGTTTTTTAAAAATAATATATCTTGCGCAGCCTTCAAAATCTCCCCTGCAGAACTTTTTCTTGTAAATCTCCGCTGTTGCCGGCAGATTTACCATCTTGTCATTAAAAAACGGACATTTTTCAAGACACTCACAATCAGCCATACGCCACCCCCATATCAATTTTCACACCGATGTAATTATACTATATTCAAAACGCCTCTGTAAACACATCCGCCTGCCAGGAATAGCCGGGCAGGTAATCTCCGGTTTTTTTGATAAACTTAAGGATATCACTTTGTTTTATGTCGGTGCCCTGTACCTTTGGATCAAGTATTAAAATTTTTATTTTACCCTCTTTTTTTTCTTCGTCTTTTTCAAACAACACCACCGTGGGTATTGTCGCGCTGAATTTATACAGGATAAGCTCCCACGGCATTTTATATGTGTAATATTCTTTTACAAGGCCGGCAGGACAGCACACCTTTAAACTGTGCATTCCGGTTGCAGGGCCTATGACGCTGTCATAATAAAGTTCAAATTTAAGTTCTTCACTGAACACAGGCATTTTTTCTGATTTTATATCCTGTGTTAAAGCTTCGGTTTGTATTGTTTCCGGTATCACCGGCTTGGCCGTCTCTTTCATGGTTGACATTATTACCGCAAAATCCAAAATTACAAATACCGCAAAACCCGCCGCCATATTACGCAGAAAATTATCTTTTTTTATTTTAACAGATACCACGCGCGCCCCCCTCTTCATTCCCTCACCTTTATTTCTCCCCTTACCATACTTTCCGGCCTGTGTTTTTTTATAAGCCTGAAAAGCCCGCTTAAACTGTTTTCAACACTTTTCCTGTACTCTTCAGAATCCATCCATACCCTGAAAATTACCGTATCCTTCTGCGCCGGATCATCTTCAAGCGTCACGTAAGCTTTTACCCCGGGGCCAAAATCATAATCAGCTATTTCAACGGGAAGTTTTAAGGTGTAACGGTAATCTTCGCTGCCATCCTTATTAATGACTTTAAGGACATATACCCCCCTTTTACTTCTTTTATCCCCGTATTCATAATATTCATAAGACCTTTTATCTGATGATATTTTTTCCCCGATTGGTGTTATTGCCTGTTTTTCTATCGGAAAGGAGTAAATGACAGCCCTGTCATTGCTGATACTATTGCCTTTAACAAAGTACAATAAATAAAAAACAGCACATAAAAAAATAAAAACAATTATTATTAACGGGAGTATTTTTATATTGCCTTTCTTTTTCTGTTTATGGGCGGGCATCTTTTATTTTCCCCTTAAAAAAAACCGGTATTTTTTAACGGTTTTTATACAGGTATCATCTTTCTTCTATAAGCCTTCCTTCGTTGAATATTTGAACTTTAGAAAGCCTGCCGTCAGCCCCGTAAAAAGACCATTCGCCGTGCATAAGTCCGTTTTTATAAGACCCGGTTACAGAAACCCTGTCTTCTTCGCCGGATAATTCCCTGTAACTTCCGTTTTTTATGCCGTCGGTTAATTCAAATTCCCTGGTTATCGCGGTTTCCGGGCAGCTTTCCATAAAAGTGCCATTTGCAAGGTAGGCTCCGGATTCATCTTTATTGCATCCGCCGCAGCCGCTTTCTTTATCACTCACCTTTTTCCTCTTTCACGCCATCACCTTTCTTTTCCCTGAAAACCACCATGGCCTTATTAATAGCTTCTATGAAACCTTCAACGTGGTCTTCAAACACCAGAACCGTATCCTGCCTTAACCTGCCGTTATCGTTGCGCGTCTGTAATATAACAAGAGCGCTGTCGCCTGTTTCAGTTTTCTGCATTCCAAAAGAGTATGTCCTTTTAGCCGCGTCAAATTTTCCTATTTCAACAAAATCCCTGGGTGGGCCGTTATGTTTTTTCTGCTGGTTAAAAGGTTTATACGGGGGCCTGCCCTGCGCTCCAAAATCTTTTTTTCTGTCATTAAAGAATTTTTTCTTCCCGCCATCGCGGGAAAAACCCGCGGTATTGCCGTCACGGGAAAAACCGGCCGTATTGCCGTCGCGTGAAAAACCGGATGTGTTTCTGGAATATGAACCCGTTGACCCCGTACCTGCAGAACCATATCTTTTAGCGCCGTCTCTTGAATTGCCCATTGCAGGCCTTTCATGCGACGTTAACCTTGTAGTATAGCCTGAATTTCCCCCAACGTACCTGCTGTTGCCTGCATCTTTGCTTCCTGCCTGACCGGCGGGTTTCTTTCTGTAAACTGCGGACATTAAATGTCTCCTTTTGATTATCACGGGCCCCAAAATTATTGTGTCACGTGATGTTTATGAGATTTTTCCCATGTTTGATGAAGTTATTGTAGCATATTAAAAGTTTTTTTCAACATTATTTTATTTTTTAATTTGATCGTTTAAATTTTTTACCGAAAAAAGACTTAGCGGCATACAGGAAAAAATCAGTTAGCCCTTGTTGCGCGGAAAGCCTGCTCTTTAATCTCTATCACATGGTGTTCAAAAGCCATTTCCAGGATAAGTTCTTCCTGCTGCCTGCCTGTCAGCGTGTTGAATAGGGCCCTGTTATCCGGCTCCATAAGCTGAAGAAGCGACTGCTTGGCAGATTCAATGGTTTCTTTTCTGCGCGGAGATTTAAGAAGCTGTTTTTTAGATATTTCTTTTGCCATTCCATTCCCCCTTAATTTAACAACATAAAAAGTATAGCAGGGGTTTTATCAATTATCAAGTTTTCTGCTGCCGGGGCGGAATAAATTTTCATATAAAACTCTTATAACGTTAATCCCAAATTCAACATGATAGTGCCGTTATGTGTTTCAAGTTCAGGATGAAAAGGAAGCAGGCTGTAATGTACCGTAAACCCATAATATGTCCCAAAGTCACCACGAATATTATATATATTGCATCCGCCATGTATACCTATATCTGTGCCATATATGTCAGAATCCGCGTAGCCGGAATAACCATCGTATGTTCCCACTAATTTGGGTCCAAAATACATTCCCAGAGACAATGTTGACAGCGCGTATGACTTAAATACAATCGCAACCGGGATATTAAGATAACTTACATAAAATGATTCATATCCCGAAGGCGCCAATAATATGCCGGTCTTAAAAGCGACAATATCATTAAAATGATACAATACATATGCCCCAAAGTTAAAATATATACTATCAGGAACAACGGAACCGCCATAATATGAACCTGATAATCCTCCGAAGAAATCAAATGTAAAAGGATAAAGGTGTACGGTTTTAAAACTTTCCGGCTCTCCAACAGTTTCATCTGTTTCTGCCTTTTTCTTTACAGCCGATTTTGTCTCATAGGAACCATAAAGATAATCTTTGAGTCTGTCATAAAATTTGTGTAAACGGCCATAATCTGAAGTACACTTAAGTGTACTGAGTATAATAAGGAGGATGGATTATGG
>JAFGWA010000112.1 GCA_016937715.1 Candidatus Goldiibacteriota bacterium | reverse complement strand
ACGGCGGCAGATTCTGATGTGCCGCAAGCCTACGGCTGCCAATTACGTTAACACAGCGGAGATTTCAAACTTGTTTGGTTACAAGAACACCAATTTGCGGCGCGTACTGAAAAAATATACCCAACCCCTGTACAACAGGAGGGACGGATGCACAGAGGGACAGAGGGTCAAAAGTAAATAAAAAATCAACTTCCGTGCCTACCAAATCTAAGCCATAAAAATCATAACAATAAATCAACTAAAGATTATATATTTTTTGAGGAGCCGCTTAAAAATAAAAAAGGCGCCCTTAACAGGGCGCCTTTTTTGATATTATCTGATTATTACTTTTTGCCTTTGCCTTTTTCTTCTTTAATTTTTTTAGCGGCATCTTCCATTTTACCCTTAACTTCTTCTGTTTTGCCTTTCATTTCTTTTTTCATCTTTTCTTCTTTGGACTTCTTTTCCTTCATCATCTTTTTTTCTTCTTTGGACATACCGTTCCATCTTTCTTTTGCCTTTGCAAGCTTTTCAGCCCTTTTCTCTTCGCTCATATTTGTCCAGCGCTGTTCTGCCTTTGCAACAAGTTCAGCCCTTTTTTCAGGTGTAAGACCGTTAATTTTTTCCTGTGCTTTTGCCCTTATCTGCGCTTTTTCCGCTTCCGGAAGGGCATTCATCTTTTCAACCGCTTTTGCCTTAACTGCTTCTTTCTGTTCTTCTGTCATCTTATTAAATTTCTTATTAAGTTTTGCCTGTTCCGCAGCTTTCTTCTTGTCATTCATCTTTGCGTATTTCTTTTCAAGTTTCTTTGAAGCTGCCACTTTTCCCGCTTCTGTCATTTTTCCTGTTGCTTCAGCAATTGCCGCTTCCTGCTGCTGTACCGGGAGAGCTTCATAAATCACTTCTTCAACTACCGCATCGTCCTTTGTAATGTCTGTTGCTTCATCCGCAATTGCTACAACTGCGAACGTCATGAAAAACATTACCATTAACAAACCAAGTCCTTTTTTCATTTCTATTTCTCCTTCTTTGGAATAAATTTCTGTTACTCACAAGAATAACAGTAGAATTTTTAGCGTGAATTTTTGATGTGTTAATTTAAATTATATTCTCATAATACCCCTTTGTCAAGTAACGGGTCAAATCTGCTGAATTTCCGCGTTCAATATTTTATAAAATTTTTCAACCGCGCGTTTTTCAAGCCATGGCGTGTGTCCGCAGTTTTCAAGAAGTATAAACTTTGAATTATTAACCGCCTGTTCAAGCGGTATCTTCACACCATCAGCCGGGTGAGGGTCATAATCGCCGTGAATTGCTGTTACAGGGCACTGTACTTCCCTTAAAAAATTCATTAAACTTCCGTCTTTTCTTAATACTGCCGCTTCTTTCCAGACATTATTAAATATTTCCGCGTTTAATTTCACTTCACCTTTTTTGTCTATAGGATCAAAACTGTCCGCCCGGGCAAATATTTCACCAAGCCTTTTGAAGGCAGCCGTGCTGCGCGTCTGAGCGCTTAATTTTTCAATTTCTTTTCTCTCTTTTGCCTCAAGCCTTTCCATTCGGGTCTTTTGTATCTGCAGGGCATACTCTTCTTCAAACGGGGCGCTTGAAACAAGTATTAGTTTTTTTACGTGCGAAGGATACGCTGCAGCGAATATAACGGAAAGCCAGGCTCCCCACGAATGGCCTATAAGCACAACCGGAATATCCGCGTACTTTTCAATACAATCTTTCAGTTCATTAACCTGCCCTTTTATTGTATCATGTTTCTGATACGGCTCCAAAACTCCGGTCAATTCAGACAACTCTTTCGCTACCGGCGCCATCTCGCCCGCCGCCCCCGGGCCGCCGTGAATAACCGCAGCAGTATACGGAGCAACACCGTGTTTTTTCATTTATCCCCTTTTTTTAATTATAAAAATTTTTACACTTGCCCTATAATTATATACATAAACATAGAAATATTAAGTAAAATTACGGATTTTTTTAGATATATATAAAAAGAACGGCGGTTTTGGCAACCGTCGGAGGGGCTTCTTTTTCATGTAGGGCTGCGAACCCTTTTGCCCGTGACCGCTTCCAAAACCGCCTGCCGGTACTGCCTTTGTTGCGTCCGGCACTCCCTGTCTGGAGCTCTTTCCAGTTCCGGTGCACTTTCTGTTTCCTTTCTCTTTCCGGTTCTATTTCCTTTCTCTTGCATACTAATTATACTTCATGAAATGCAAATAATCAAATTTTACGCAGATATAATCTTTGCTTTTTTGCCTTTACGCTATATAATTAGTTAAATTAAACCTAAGGAGGCAGGGATGAAAAAAGAACTTATTATTGTATCCATCACAAAAAGGCTGGATGATGCGGTTCCTGTACAGAAAGTGCTTACAGAACACGGCTGCAGTATTAAAACAAGGCTTGGGCTCCACGATGCAACTGCTACCACATGCAGCAATACCGGGCTTTTAATACTGGAAATTATTAACCCAAAAGACGCGGCTATAATGACAGCAAAACTGAAAAAAATTAAGGGAGTAAACGTAAAAGCAATAAGTATTTAAATATTATATTAAAGCCGGGGGGCAGAATTATATTCTGTCTTCCGGCTTTATTTATTAAAAAAGTTTATAACATTATCCATATCGCTTGTGATATCAGCATCCGGAAGTGATTTAATAAAACTTTTACCATAGGTTTTTTTTGTGATTCGCGTATCTAAAATAATAACCGCCCCTCTGTCTTCCTTACCCCTTATTAACCTGCCAAATCCCTGTTTTAACATAAAGACAGCCCTTGGCAGCGCGATATCCGCGAAATCATTTCCGCCCTGTTCTTTCACATGCCTGTATATGGCTTTCTGAAGCGGGTGTTCCGGAACTTCAAAAGGCAGCTTTGTTATAACCACGCACTTTAAAGCGTCGCCTTTTATATCCACACCCTGCCAAAAAGAACTTGTGGCAAACAAAACAGCAGGGCCTTCCCTGAACTTTTCAATAAGTTTCACGGCGTTAAACTGCCCCTGCATCAGGAATTTTATGCCCCTGAATTTTGGTTTTAACGCTTCATAGGATTTTTTCATTAAATCAATACTGGTAAAAAGTATAAGCGTGGCACCGCCGGTAATTTCTATCACTTCCTGAAGCCTGTTTATTAAAGCCGGTGCAAACTCTTTTTCAGACGGCAGCGGCAGTTCTTTTTCAAGGTACAGAATACTCTGTTTTTTATAATCAAACGGGGATTTTAAAACGCCCTGGTCCGCGGAATACACCCCGAACTGCTTTATGATATATGAAAAATCCTCCCCCGCGGCAAGCGTGGCGGAAGTCATGATAACGCTTTCATAAGATGAAGCTATTTTTTCTTCAAAATCCTCATCAAGCCTGTATGGCGTTATCCAAAGGTTCACGTTGCTGTCAGGCTCCTGTTCCAGCCAGTAAAAATATTTTGGGTTGTTTCTGTTTAACCAGTCCTTAACGGTAAGGGCGGAACCTTCAAGGGAACCGAATAAATATTCGGCGTATTTGCGCTCATCAGAAGTGTCTGCCTCGGCGGCTTTCCCCTTCAATATGTACATAAGGTCTGCAAGTTCTTTTTGCAGGTCAATGAATGAAGAAACCTGCCTGTCTATAAGAGCGGTATTTTTTCTGTCAAGCTGCAGTTCCCTTTCTGATAATAACAGGCGTATAAATTCATCCACGGACTTTTTAACCGCGGCCGTATTGGAATTTTTATCTTTTTTTCTGCTTTTTCCCGCCCCATAAATAAAATCAGCGGCTTCCGCCAGAAGCGACGCGAAACCAAAAGAAGAAAAAGACCTGCTTATCATCTCCCTCATCACTTCTTCAAGCTTGTGCGCTTCATCAAAAACCACGCATGACGCTTCCGGCAGTATCTTCGCGCCGAAAACTATATCGCTGAAAAACAAATGATGGTTAACCACAACAATATGGCACTTATTTAAACGCCTTCTCATTGTCCAGTAATGGCACTTACGGAAATGTTCGCATGATTCTTCCGCGCACTGGTTTTTATCCCGGTTAATGGAAGACCAGACTTCTTCAGGTATATGAAAAGGGCTGTTTTCTTTAAGCCCCTGTGCGTTATTTAGAAAATCAATTATATTGCCGGAACCTCCCGCGTCCTGGAACAGCGTAGTCTTGTCCTGCAGCGCGAAAGCGCGCCTGCGGCACATATAATTGGACATTCCATACGCGGCTTCAAATTTTAATTCCGGAAATATTTTCTGCACCACAGGAAGGTCTTTTTTAATAATCTGCGACTGCAGCGTCCTTGAATAGGTGGTAATGATAACCCTGGTATCATTTTTTATGGCGTATTCCGCGGCCGGTATAAGGTAGCCAAGCGTTTTACCCACTCCGGTGCCTGCCTCTATTAAAAGGTTCTGTCCGCGCGATATGGCCTTATGCACGGCTTTAGCCATTGCTATCTGTTCAGGCCTTTCTTCAAAATCCGGTATTACCGACGGCACATCTTCTGTAAAATATTTTTCAATCATATATTTGTAAACATCCTTTTTAATTATTATCCCATATACAAATACTATCCCATATCCCATAAATAAAAACTATTACATCAACTGCCGCACCTGCCTTGCTGTTGATTTGTTCTGCCAAGCATCCAAGCCTCTAACCTTCCGCCTTCTTACCAGTCCTTCTCATTTGAATTCGGGTCTTTTTGCCCCTGCATTGGTTCATTCATCTGCCGCTGCATATACTGCATTATCTCTTCAGGCGACATGCGCATCATATCAAACGGATTAAGCTGCTGCATATTTCCCTGCGGCTTCTGTTCTTTTCCCTGCCTGTTAAAATACTGCTGAAGTTGTTTTTCCTGTTTCTGCATCATATTAAGCATTGCCTGTGCTTCATCTTCGCTCATCCCGCCAAGCTTCTGCTTTCTTTCTTCCTGTTGTTCTTTTGCCTGCTGCTCTTCTGATTTGCCGGCGCCGTCTCCGGACTGCTTCTCATCACCGGCTTTATTATTATCAGGCTGCTGCTTGTCCTGATTTTTCTGTTGTTCCTGTTTATCGCCCTGCCCTTTATCATTATTTTCTTTCTGCTTGTCCTGCTTGTTATCCTTATTATCCTGTTTCTTTTGAGGCTGTTCTTTTATCTTCTCTTGTGTCACTTTTATATTGTACTTTATATCTTCATCCTTAGGTTTTAATTCTTCCGCTTTTTTATACATAGACAGGGCGTCTTCGTACTGTTCCATTCTAAAAAGGGAGTTTCCGGCATTATAATACCCTTCATAATATTTCGGGTGTTTTTTTATGAATTCATTATAATCAGAGAGTGCTTTATCATATTGCCCGTTAAAGTAATTTTTATTGCCGTCTTTGAAATAATTTTTGGCATATACCGGCATTACCGCAAATACTATAAGCACTGAAATTATTAACAGTTTTTTCATTATTACCTCTTTAAATAATTTTCAAAATTATAAGGTAATCAATTCAAAATGTAAAGGGTTTCACGCAGATTTGTCAACGCAAAATAGAAATGTCCTATTTTCTGCAAAATAGAAATGTCCGGTTTTCAAAGTACAGCCTGCCAAGAATCCCCGGTT
>JAFGWA010000111.1 GCA_016937715.1 Candidatus Goldiibacteriota bacterium | reverse complement strand
GCAAAATCAGACCCGCCAGAAACCACCCTTGGGTAACCGGGGATTCTTGGCAGGCTGTACTTTGAAAACCGGACATTTCTATTTTGCGTTGACACTGCACGCAGAACACACTTTACAAAAGAAATCTTTCTGCTATCATTGAATATGTGTAATAAGGAGGAAATATGGGATTAAATACAAGGCTTACGGCAGTGGCTTTTGAGGCAATATTTATACCTGTAAAAATAGATGAAAAAAAGATAAGGGCGCTTTTTGACCGTATTTCTGATTCTCACGGCATTAAATCGTTTGGAAGAATGCCGGACGGCGCAATTGTAATGCAGGGAGGGGAAGAGTCCAATCTGTCCAAGTATATAATAATGAAAGACAGGGCTGTTGTTTCTTTTGAACAGTGCGCCAACAGCCTTAATTATTATATGAGCCTTATTGACGATTTTTTTGACCTTTTCATAAAAGAGACCGGTATCACCCTTTGTGTTGCTGCCACCGCTACAATTAGAAGGACAGGGACAATTCAGGGGGAGGCCGATTCAAGGGAGTATATTTTAAGAAAAGCTTTCGGGATGAGCGATAAAAGGCTTGGCCCTTTTAAAAGGCCGCTGCATATTTTTGGGACAAGGATTTTTTTCCCGGCGCTGCCCGATGACCCCGCCGCTTATGATGTTAAAATAGAAAATTCGTTTGAAGATGTAAGGATGCTGTTTCTTGAGAATAAAGGGGTGTTTGCCGCGCCGTTTGACATTAAGGCGGACAGGCCGCGCCTGACAAAAATAATAGAGCTTACGGATAAATTTATTGAAGAAAAAGTGGGCAGTTTTATTCTTCAGTTTAAAGCGGAGGAAAAGTTATGAAATTTGAAGCTGTGCTTAAAGGCGCGGGAGAGGTTAAAGCTTCCCTGACGGCGCGTTTTGTTACCGGTGAAATGGAATTTAAAAAAAAGAGGATTGATTTTGAAAACGAAGCGCGTATTTTAAAGCTGGGCGCGGGCGACGGGGCAAAATTTACCGCTGAAATGGCGCGGGAACTTGGCGCGATGGCATCGGTTGAAGTAAAAGCCCAGGGGCTTGACTCGCTTGCGCTTTCACTGGAAGGGATAGGCCCGAAGTTTGCGGAAGCGGCCTGCGAAGGCGCTCTGCTTGGCGCTTACACGTTTGATTCCTTTAAGTCAAAAAAAGATAAAAATACTTTTGCAAAAATAACAGCATGTTGCGGTATAGCTGAAGAAGCTGCCGCGAAAAAAGCGCACATAACGGCGCAAAATGTAATACTTGCGCGCGACCTGGCCAATTCTCCTCCTAACAGCGCGACTCCTTCGTATATTGCCGCGGCCGCGAAAAAAGCGGCGGGTAAAAAAATCACAGTGTCTGTTCTGGATAAGTCCGATCTTAAGAAAAATAAAATGGGCGCTTTTTACGCGGTGGCTCAGGGTTCTGAAGAACCGGCAAAACTTGTGATAATGGAGTATAAGGGTAATAATAAAAACGCAAAACCGCTTGTATTTATAGGTAAAGGCATTACGTTTGATTCGGGCGGCATATCATTAAAGCCGTCTTTAGGAATTGAAGAAATGAAATATGACATGAGCGGGGCAGCCGCTGTAATAATGGCCGTCAAAGCCGCGGCAGAGCTGGAGCTTAAAATTAATATCACCGCGCTTATGCCGCTTACGGAAAATCTTCCTGACGGCAAAGCGTATAAGCCAAGCGATGTGCTTACAACTATGTCGGGCAAAACCGTGGAGGTAATTTCCACTGATGCGGAAGGAAGGCTTGTGCTGTGCGATACGATGACATATGCCATAAAAAAATACTCTCCGGAAGTAATGGTGGATATTGCCACTTTGACCGGAGCTTGTTCTGCCGCTCTTGCAAGTAACGCGGCGGGTGTTATGGGAAATGACCCTGATACAATCGCGCTGTTAAGAGAGTGCGGGGAAATAACAGGCGAGCGTTTGTGGGAATTTCCGCTTTGGGAAGAGTACAGGGAGATGATTAAAAGCAAGACAGCTGATATTAAAAATACCGGAGGCAAAAGGGCGGGAGCGATAACGGCAGGGATGTTTTTAAAGGAGTTTGCGGAAGGCGTTAAGTGGGCACACCTTGATATTGCGGGAACGGCATATAATATGGAAGGAAAAACATACGCGCCTGAAGGGGCATCCGGTTTTGGTTTAAGGCTGCTTTTAAAGTTCGCGGAAAAAATGGCGGAGGGGAAACAAGTATGAAAAAAGTATTGGTTTTTGTAACTGCTTTAATGTTGTCTGCTTTATCTGTTTTTGCCGAAGAGAAAATGCCGTACACCGATAAAATCGCGCTGGGAATTGACGTATTCAAAAGCAAGGCGATAATGCGTTTCTGGCAGGGCGATAATTTTGCCATAGATGCTTATGCCGGGCTTTCTTACAGGGACGCCACGACTGTATCATTAGGCGGAGGGGTGGCGCTGCCTGTATTTAACGCGGCGGATGTTTACGGGTATTTTGTCGGCGGCGCGGGATTTGGATTGACCGCTTATTCAGATACGTGGCTTACTTCCACAGGTATAAGTTTTGGAATAAACGCGGGAGTTGAATTTGAAGTGTTTCTTACCCCGCTAAGCAAAAATTTAAGTATTGCAAGCGCTGTGGGTATGACAGCGGGAATGACAAGGACGGAAAACAAGATAACAATACCCGGCGATGAACATACGGATGTTGAAAATGAATTTTATTTTGGTCTTGCTGAAGGCGCGGCGGTTAATTCGCTGATTATAAGGTACTATTTTTAAAGAAAGCTGAATTATAAAGGCGGCGGGTGTTAATCACCTGCCGCCTTTTTTTATTTTAACCGCATAGCATTAATAAATAAAGGCGAAAAAAGAAATGGTTAAATCAAAAAATTAACAAGGGCTTAAAAATAATACTTTATATGAAGTTGACAACACAAAAGAATGTGATATTATATATTATTAAGAACGCATTTTCAGGTTTAGGAGGATACTTTGCAAAATATCTCAAAAAGGTTATTTTTTTTAGTATCTCTATTTGTATGTTTAGCTGTTATTCCCGCCAATATCAAAGCCGCATATGTGATTTCATCCCTTGATTTTACCGTTTCCCCGACTGCCGGAAATTATGGCAGGATAGGAAGTGATGTTAAATTTCAGATGATGGTAATAGATACAACGCAGACATACGCGTCATTATCCGCTGTTTCCGTGACGGCAACGGATATCTATGTGTATTCGGCGGCATTGCCTGTTTCCGGGCCTACGGTTGCCAATCCTTTTTATGTGTATGACGGAACGCGCACGTGGAGGGTGACAGGTTATTCACCGAACCCCAATAATTCATCGCAGAATACTTTAAGGCTTAATGCGGGTAATATTCAGGCCGGCACTTTATCAAATGATTATATGTCTCTGGAGTACGCTGTTTTCACCGCGGCAACAGGCGTGCCGGTAACCGGCGGAAACGCGTCAGTAGACATAGCGCAGTCTGCTGTGGGTATAGCTTTATTTGACGACGGCAACCTGGCGCTTCATAATGACGCTGTTCTTAATAACGGTATTTATAACTGCATATTTACTGTTACAGAGGCTTATAATTTTGACCTGTCCGGAGCAAATGTTAAAGGGCATTTTAATAAGAACTTTACCAAAGCGGGCAATGACCCGTTTACCGCGCCAAGAAATATATGGCTTGATTCTATAAGGCCTTCAATCAGCATTCCTGACGCGCATCCGAACCCGTATAATCCAAACACCGGGCTGTTTCAGCTTTTTTATTACCTTAACGAAAAAAGCACGGTTAACTTTAATATTTATTATAACAGCGTTACGGTTAAAACTATGGTCCTTGACGGTGTTTCCGGATATAACGCGCCTATTTTGTGGGACGGTAAAAGTAATACGGGCACACTGCAGGCGGACGGTGATTTTTCATATTCGTTCCTGCTTACAGACTATGCGGGTAACACCACAATTACAAAAGCGGCCGCGCTGAAACTTACCACTGTGGAGCTTGAAACCACAATTTATTCCATTGATTCACATTATTCCAACCCTGCTGAACCGCAGGTGGCGGCAATTATTGTGGTTAATCATGAACTTACAAATGCAACGCCTGCCAATCTGCAGAACCTTGGATTTAATTATCCGGAAGTTGCCGGGGTTGATCACGATTACAGGAATTACCCGTATGTATACCTTGATACGCGCCTTTATGACAGCGCGGGGAATATGATAGTAAAGTACTCCGCTGATAAAAATGAACTGATTGACACAGACCCTGTTTATGTAAATACAAGTTTTCCGAATCTTGGCGACGGCCTTCCGATGACGGGCTTTGGTTTTTCCTATCTTCCTGGAAATCCATGCGGGTATCCTGAAGGCACTGTTTATGCAAGGGGAGATGCTATAAATGGCAATGACTGGGATGCTGCTTTTATAAGCCCGCTTACTTATCAGGGCGGCGGAAGATTTACGGGCACTACAAATATCTATGTGTTTAATGATGTTGTTGAATCCGGCATATATTCTTTCAGCGCCAAGGGCATTCTTGTCGGAAAGTCGCTTGGGTTAAAGCCCGATTCCGAAGTGGTGGAAGAAAGTGTTATATGCAGCGACGGCATGGGCGGTACCACAACCGCGCTGTATAAATATTATGAATTCCATGCTTTTCCAAGTTATTTCTTTGATGATACGGTAGGCCAGATTTCGGATGAAAGGGGCTATGGGCTTGCCTCTTTACAGGATACCGCAAGTTTTATGGTGGAAGCCGACGGTACTGTGCCTTCCGCGGACAATACGCCGCCTGTCATTATTGCTTCTTCGGAATACCCTTCGCAGAATGAAATTGTTCAGCCGTATACTATAACGGCGCAGAACCCCGTAAGAATAATGCTTACAGACGCGGGCGTGGGCGCGGGGCCGGAGAACCTTTCAACTTTTATTTTATATAACCCTTATGGGACGCGCGTAAGCGGTAAAGTGACGTGGAGCGGTTCTAATGATGACGGTTCCTGGACCATAAAGTATGAACCGGATAACCCTATAACAATGGGCGGCCTGTATTCTTTTATGGTAATACCGGTGGATGCGGCAAATAATATAGGTGAGGCAAAAACATTCAGTTTTACAGTGGCGGACACATCAATACCATACGTGCCAAATAACGGCGCGACCGTGCAGTCTTCAACCGGTTCCACGCTGGCGTTGTCCGATTCCACATCAACACAGGTTAATTTTGTTGTGTCTAAAGTCAGCGCGGTAATACTTTCCGGCGGTACATCTTTGGTTGACTGGGATGCCACAACGATAGTGGTTAAAGATGCAAACGGCAATAATGTCCAGGGTTCTGTATCGCACGTTTCGGGGACCAACATAATGTCATTTACCCCGTCGGTCAGCCTGGCAGACGGTAATTATACCGTTAATATCACCGCGGTATCGGAAAACGATTATCCCGGCGCTTATTCGTATAATTTTTATGTAACAACGGCAAATGTCACATACGTTAATATTACAGGGCAGGGAGAGACAAGCGACACCTGTATGAGAATAACGGATTTACAGCAGCCCAGCGCGGGTTTAACCGATAATAGCGGTACGGTAGTATCTCCGACGGCTGTTACGGTATCAATTGTGTCCGCGCCCGCGCCTCCCGCTTCAAACACAATATTGGGCAATCCCATAAGTTTCGCGCTGAATTCTCCTCATCAGCTTCCGCTGACAATAAATCAGCAGATGGCAAACGCGGTGGTAAGGCTGCATTTTTCAACTGCGGAAATCAATACGCTGACCGCAATCGGCATGGACGAAACAAATATAACAGTCTGGAGATGGGACGGCAATGTCTGGACGCAGGTGGTAAACCCCGGTAATGCCATTACCAACGGTACAGACCATTATTTTGAATTTTCTGTCACGTCCATTACGGCTAACAACGTATTTGCCCTTATGTATGTCACACCGGCGGTTCCGCTGGCTACCTATAAGTTTTCAAGTACAAAAGGTTTCAATCCCGTTAAGGAAAGTTCAAAGATATATTACGCGGATTCCCTTGCAGGGGTTGAAAATATTAAAGCGGAAGTTTACAGTTTAAACGGAGCCCTTGTAAGAAAAAGCGAATACAAAAATTCATCAGATACCGCGCTGTTTACGGGATATGACCTTAACCCTTACGGCGCTGAAGTGAAATATTATTACGCGTGGGACGGCAAGAATGATTCCGGCGCGTACGTGAAAAACGGCGTTTATGTGATAAAAATGCAGATTGAAAAAACATCGGGTAAAGAGAATATTTCAAGGGTTATAGCGGTAATTAAATAACCCGGGAAGAGGTTAAAAATAGATGAAAAAGAAAATTGTATTTTTTGTATTTGTCATATTCTTATCCGCGTTTGGATGCGTTTTGTCTGCGGCGCAGTCGGATTTTCTGGGCGGCGCTTTTCTTGATTCACAGGCAGGGACAAGGCCCACAGGGCTTGCCGGCGCTTATACCGCGATAGCGTCGGACGGCAATGCTTCGTGGTGGAATCCCGCGGCGCTTGCGATGCTGGACAAGAAAAAAAGCATGAGCTTAACTTATGTGCCGTCAATGCTGGGCATAGGCGAAGGCAATATTTCAAACTTCTTTGCCGCTTACGGGCAGGGTGACACCGGCGGTTACGGAGCTCTGGGGGCAAGCATCAGTTACACTTCGGTTAAATTTGGAGCGGAGTTCACCGGCGATACGGAACTTGACTGGTCGGAGCTTACAGCGCTTTTATCATGGGGGATGCAGGTAAACCAGTATTTTGGAATGATAAAATATAAATACCCCAAGGTTTCTGTAGGTGTTAACCTTAAATATCTTGGCAATAACAGTGATTTAAAAGTGGACGGCAAAACGGTAAGCGCGTCAGGTTTTGCCGCGGACGTTTCCGTACACGCCGCTTTTAAAGAAAATCTTGCGGTGGCGTTTACCGCAAAAGACATACTTTCACAGCTTACATGGAGCAGCGGACTGGCTGAAAAAGTGCCGTACTCCTTAAGGTTGGGCGCGTATTATGGAATAACCGCGGATTTTTTACTTGCAGGCGAGATAAAAGCTGATGAGACTTCCAAAGGTTCGCCGGAAATAAGCGCGTATTCCGGCGCTGTTGAATATGGATTTATTCTGGACCGCTCAATGCAGGTGCAGAAAGTGGCAATAAGGGGCGGTATTACGGTTGATCCCAATAATGATTTTTACATAATTGCCGCGGGAGCAAGCGTGGAAATGGAAACTTTTTCGGTTGACTATGCTTATCAGCACTATCTGAACGTGATGCTTGAAAACACGCACAGGTTCGGCGTAAGCATGACCTTTTAAATAAAATAAGGGAGCTTTACTGATGAACCTAAGGGACTTGCTCCATTTAATGATACAAAAACGTTCGTCTGACCTTCATTTAAAAGAAGGCAGGCCGCCTATCATGAGGGTTGACGGCAGGCTTACCCCCCTTGAAATGGAAATACTATCAGCCGCTGATATGCGGGAAATAATTCAGACAATGACAGATGAAAAAACCCGCAAAAAATTTGAAGAAACCAATGAAATGGACCTTGCGTACAATCTTGAAGGTGTGGCCAGATTCAGGGCAAATGCTTTCAGGCAGATGGGCAAACTTGAAGTTGTAATGAGGGCAATTCCCATAAAAATTCCCACACTGGAAGAATTAAATATGCCTCCTGTTCTAAAAGAGATAGCCCTTTATCCAAGGGGGCTTGTGCTGGTCACCGGTACGACAGGAAGCGGAAAATCCACATCGCTTGCCGCCATGATTAACGCCATAAATGAATCTTATTATCATCACATTGTTACAATAGAAGACCCCATAGAATTTGTACATACGGATAAGCGTTCCAGTATAACTCAGAGAGAAGTCGGGCTTGATACGGATTCTTTTGGAAACGCGCTGCGTTATGTTTTAAGGCAGGATCCCGATGTTATATTAATCGGCGAAATGAGGGACATGGTAACGGTGGGTACAGCCATTTCCGCCGCAGAGACAGGGCATATGGTTTTTTCCACGCTTCATACTATGGATACGATACAGACAATAAACAGAGTGCTTGATTTTTTCCCCAAAGAACAGCAGGTGCAGGTAAGGTCGCAGCTTGCAGGAGCGCTTAAAGCCGTAATTTCCTTAAGGCTTGTTACAAAAGCGGACGGCGTGGGGCGTGTTCCGGCCGCCGAAATTATGATAGTGACCCCGACAATCAGGGGGCTTATTGAAGAGGGCAGATTTGGGCTTATCAAGGATCTGATTAAAGACGGGGAAAAAGACGGCCTTCAGACTTTTGACCAGTCGCTTATACGGCTGTACAAGCAGGGTTTAATTACGATAGACGAAGCAAAAAAGAACGCCACTTCGCCGCAGGAACTTGACCTTGCCATGAAAGGTATTACTTCAAGCAAATCATCCGCGCAGTCCATACTTGATACAATGATGAAGGAGCAGGGCGGTAAAGAGCAGGCATCCGAACTAAAACGCGGAAAGCAGCTTTTAGATGCCGGTAAATTCGGAGAGGCCCATTTGGTATTTGAAAAACTGCTTTTAAAATTTCCCGATAATAAAGAAGCGGCGGAAAATTTAAAAGCGGCAAAAGCGGGATTAAATTCCGAACAGCATCAGGAAAATGTAAGGACTATAATTAACGAAGGGATGCTTATTTATAAGAAAGGAAATATAAGGGGGGCCATAGTAAAATGGCAGGAAGGCCTTGGGCTTGACCCGGGAAACGTACAGCTTAAATCGTACATAAAAAGCGCGGAAGAAAACATGGGGCGCGCCGCGCAGATACCGGGTATTCTTGAACAGGGTGTGGAAATTTATAAAACAGGAAATATAGAAGCGGCAATTGAAAAATGGCAGGAAGTGTTTAAACTTGACCAGAATAACATGCAGGCAAAGACATATATCGCAGGCGCGCGGCACAAGGCTGCCGAACTTAAACTTAAACGGGAAACGGAAGGGTTATATAAGCGCGGGATGGAAGAAAATGACAAGGGTAATCCTATAGAAGGCCTGCTTTATCTTAAACGGGCGCTTGACCTGAAACCTGATTCAAAAGAGATAAATGAGAATTTTGAAAAAGTAAAATCAATACTTTTAAGCGAAAAGTTTGGGAATGACGTGGAATCCGAAGTGGCGGCGGAAGCTTTTAAGTTCTGTATTGAAAGCCTCTCCGCTGAAGATTATCTTGGGGCTGTAAAAGAAATTAAAAAAGTTATTGAAAAAAGGCCCCTGGACAAAAAAGCCAAAGATTACCATGAAAGGATAAAGAACTGCTTTAAATCAAGGCTTGAAGAATTGCATGAAAGTGTTGAAGAAGCTTATAGCGCAAGGGACCTCTCAAAAGCCATGTCTTTATCGCGGAAAATCCTTAAAATGGACCCAAGCAGTGAATTTGCCCTTAAGTATATAAAAGATTTAAAACCTGTGATAGAAGATGAAGTAAAGAAGATTTATTCGGAGGCAATGGAACTTTACGGCAGGGGTTCTTTGAAGGAATCAAAGGAAAAACTTGAAGCCATACTTCTGCTTGACGCGGAAAACAGCACGGCTAAAAAAAGGCTTGAAGAGATAAATCAAAGGCTTTCCGCCATCGGCGGAGTGTGACAGTAATTTAATAATGAAAAACAGAATAATCGCATTCCCTCTGACCGTTATTTCCATAATCCTGTGTTTTCCGGTTACGCTTGCGTTTACGGATATTCTTAAAAACCTGACGATAAATTCACGGATTGAATTGGGATTCTTTATAGGTTTTGCGGTTTATCTTATTATTCATATTGTGTTTTATAAACCGGTATTTATCCACGTTATGGCGCATGAACTTACGCATATTTTCTGGGCTTTTCTTTTTGGGGGAAAAGCAAAAAAACTTGAAGTATCCGCCAGCGGCGGAAGGGTGCTGATAAACAGGACAAATTTTGTAATAACACTGGCGCCGTATTTTTTCCCGCTGTACACTTTTATATTTCTGGGGGTTTATATAATAGCCAAAGAGCGGTATCTGCCGTACATTGCTTTTTTAATAGGAGCCAGCCTGTCTTTCCATATAGCCCTTACCCTTTATTCCATGAAGACCGCGCAGAGCGATTTTCATGAAGACAGCAATATATTTTTTTCGCTGTCTTTTGTGTATCTGATGAACATATTTGTTATTGCGCTGATATTTTCCCTTTTGTCTGAAAAGGTAAATTACCTGGAATTTCTAAAGGATATTCCCGGTAAATTTGCCTATATGTATAAAGCGGCAGCGCGTTTTTTCGCGGCTTTTGCCGGCTGAAACTTAAACGTTACCAGCCCAGTTCCTGCTGCTGTAACTTCTTAAATTCTTCCGCTATCTTTTTAATGTTATTTTTAGCGTCCGTATTTTCAGGGTCAATTTCAAGCAGCTGCTGCCACGTTTTCATTGATTCCTGAAATTCCCCTTTTGTGTACTGCAGAACCGCTTTGTTGTAAAGCGTTGAAATGGTTTTTTCGCGTTCAGACTTCTGTTTTTCCGCTTTGACTTCAACTTTACGGATTTTTTCCTGCGCGCTTTTTATGTAATTATATACCTGGCGCTGAAGCGGGGAGGCTTTTATAACTTTGTCCCACTGTTCAATGGCATCCGCGTAATTTCCGGCCGTATACTGGTCAAGGCCGGCGTCAAAGTTTTTCTGGATTACAGCCCGATTTTTCTGTTCCTGAACAATATTTTCCTGCCCCAGTTTTCTTACTATTTCCTGCGTGTCGCGGAATTTTTTCCATGCGATACTGTTGTTGGGGTCCAGGTCCAGAATGCTTTTAAGCGATACCATGGCGTCAATATACAGTTTGTCTTCTATAAGTTTATCGGCTTCCACAAATAATGATGACAGTTGTTTTCTTCTTGAAAGCCCGGCAATTTCCTCTTTCTTTGCGGTGAAGAACGCGTTTGAGGGTTCCCATGCCAGCGCTTTTTCAACGGATGCCGCGGCGGCTTCATAGTCCTGTGAATACAAAGCTTTTTCCATATCGGTTTTGAGGGTCTCAAGGGTTTCTGTTTTTATTTTTGTCACAAGTTCAGACCTTAATTTTTCTTTCTGGTCTTTGATTCTGTTTTCGGCCGCCCTGATATCATCGCCGAAACCGCATGACAGCACAAACCTGTGCGAAAAATCATACGGCATTTTCACGTACGCGTAATCCGCCGTAAACCCAAAAAGTGTTATTGAAGCGCCCGCGGAAAAGCCCTCTGAATTTATTCCGCCTGAAACAGAACCTATTCCATATGCCGAATATGACGCGCCTGCCGACCACTGCGTATCGGGGCTGAATTCTTCTTTTGAAAGGCCGGCTGTAAGCTGAAGCCGCCCCCGGATATCTTCTATTACGGGTATTTCATAACCCAGTGAAGCGCGGTACTCCAAAGGAAGGGTATCTGACGATGAAGAATTGTACGAAAGGACAGGTTTGACAATATTTATAATACCTGCGGCAAGGCGTATATCGTATGGAAGTTTTACAAGCGCCCCCAAATCCAATCCGTATCCTGACGCGGATATGCCGTAAAAATCATGGTTTAAATACTTTACGGTCACGCCCGCGCTGTAATTGTGAAAAAGGGTATAAGCGTATGACAGCAGTACTGATTTATATGAATCGCTGAATTCGCCTGTTACTATGTTGTTTATATCGCGTTCTTCTATTTTTCCGGCGTCAAGCAGAAGCCCGGATATGGAAACTGTGCCGGCTTCTAAAAGAGGCAGCGCGTAAGAAACAGCGCTTATGTAAGAACCTTCAAATAGATTATAAAAAGAAAGTGATACAGACTGTCTTTCCAGCAGCGCAAGGCCGGCAGGATTAACAAAAGAAGAAAAAGCTTCTTTGGAAAAAGCCGCGCCGCTTTCGGAAAGGGAGGAGTTTTTGGCGCTTATGTCATTAAAGAATGACAGGGTGTTGGAAAAAAGCGACGAAGGCAATATAGCAAGTATTATTAACGCAGGAACGATAAGTTTTTTTGTTTTCATGTTTGACTCCCCGTTATTTTATTAACGTTATTTTTTTGGTTTCGGTCCTGGTCTTTCCGCCGGACACCGCTTCTATTTTGGCAAGATATGTGCCTGCCAGCACCATTTTGCCGTTGTTGTCTTTGCCATCCCAGAAGTCTGTTTCACGGGCGCCCGCGGGCAGTATGTTATTTTCCATTATTGTCCTGACAACCCGTCCCGCAAGGTCGTATATTTTAATAGTGACTGTTGAATCGGAATTAAGATAAAAAGAAAGCAGTGCTTTTGTCCCCGGCCTGAAAGGGTTGGGGTATGTTGAAAAAGACAGCTTTTCAGCCGTGCCGGCTATGGTGCCGGTGCCGGAATTCATGGGGAAAGACTGTCCGGTTACGGCTGACACTGCAACCGGTTTTGAAGGGTCGCTGAACTGATAGACTCCTATTCCGGAAGCGTTAAGCACAAAGTTTATATTTCCGGCTGCCGCGTTTGTTTTAATATCGCCGGTAATTGTGATTGTTGTTATTGCGGATGATGTTAAAGGCAGAGGCGATGAAAATGGTATGTATATAGTGTCTGATGAAGGCGCTGTTATCTGGGCTGAATCAGAAACTGAAGGGGAATAGACTGAAGTTCTGATTACGGACAGGAAAGAGTCCGCGATAACCGGGCTGCCGTTTATATCGCGCGCGGTAAGCGTGATGCCGTAAGCCATTATTGTGTTGCCTTCCCCGAATGAAAGCGGGGATGAAAGCGATACGCGCATTATCTGAACGCCTGTCTGTCCGGCATAAATTGTTTTTGGCATCAAAGCTTCCGCGCCGGCTTTAAGTGAACTGGAAAGCAGAGCGGAAGGCGATGTGTAAACCGATGTAACTGATGTGACAGAAGCCGGAGAGAATGAATTTATGTCGCGCGCCAGAATATCTGTACCCGCGGTGATTATAATTTTAAAATCATCCGCGGCTGTTGAAGAACTTATATTGGCCCTTACTGTTACTGTGGCCGAAGACGCTGACGGAATTCCAATTGCGTTAATAAGAGGGATGTTTATTATGTTTCCGGAAGATTCAATTGTGGAGTCTTTTATGCCGTAAATAATCGTCCCGGAAAGGTCGGTTACAGATATCTTTGAAAAAAGAGAGGAAGGTACAATGGGGGCGCCGGAATTATCTGCCACCTGCAGTTTCAGGTTATAAACCTGTCCTGAAGCCGTAAGTGAGTTGCCGGGGTTGTTAAGGATTATTTTTACAAGCGGCACGTTGACCTGGCCTTCGTTAATGGTAAGCGGGATTATATCGGTAAATGAAGCTGTTATTTCGCCGCAGTTTTTCTGCAGTGTGGCAAAGTTTGAATGCATGGGAAAACCGGTTGAATCTGATGCCGAAGCCGCAACCGTGACGTTTTTTAGTGTGTAAAAATCATAAGCAAGGAAAGAAGACGGCTCGTTAAGTGAAATGATAAAGTTTGTACCGGCGGTCAGGGTTGATGAAACCGCGCTTATTACCACGTTTGCGGTAATGGTTGTTTCCGCCGGAATGTTAAGAAGTGAAAGCGGTATTTCAACCGGGCTTGCAGAAGACGGTATTGATAAGCCTGATACCGAGCCGTAAACCGTGCCGGAATTTTTGTCCTGAAGTTTTATTGACTGAATGATTGTTGACGGGGCAAGCGTGACACCCAAAGGCGAGAAAGTCTGAACGGTTAAAGTAAGGCCTGCGGCAACTATAGGCGCGGAATTTGGCCCTGAAGCGTTATATAGTTTAAAGGAAAAAGGTATTATATTTTCCTGGCCTGTTGAAACGGAAGGCTGCATTGAGCCCGCTTCGTGCGTTATTTCCAGAGTTTCGGCAGGAGTGGTTTGGGTTATAAGCATTACAGGCGGTGAAACGGGAAGGGAATTTATATCGGATACCCCTGAATTAAACGCAATGCTTTCGCCCTGAAATTCAACGGTACCCTGGCCCGGCGATGATGAGATATCAACTGTCACCCATAATCCTGAATTATCTGACACGACAAAATTAAAACTGCCATACCACCAGTTATTGTTTCCTGATGTCTGCGTTAAATCCGACAACAGTGTACCCACAAGTACCGCGGAGTCCGGATCAAATTCAGAAGCGTCAACAGGCATATACCACAATTTAACGCTGTTTGACGCGATTGAATCCGGTTCTACGGCAGAGCCTATATACCAGCTGTCTTTATAATTTTCAACTCCGAAATATGTAAGCGTATCACCCTGCGCGTCAGCGTTTATTGTCATATGAAAGACAGGGTTTTTAACGCTTGTTGCCTGCAGATACTTTCCGGCGTAGCCGTAGTTGTGAACGTTAACAGAGGTTACGGATGAATAAATTAGAAAAGGAAATGACAGAATCAGAATTAATGAAATAAGCCGGCGTGTTGTTTTCACCATGAATGCCTCCCTGGAATGCTTAATTATTATACTTAATTATAAAAGAAGGGATATTAAAAGTAAAGAGAAATGATATTTTATGTCAACGCAAAATAGAAATGTCCTATTTTCTGCAAAATAGAAATGTCCGGTTTTCAAAGTACAGCCTGCCAAGAATCCCCGGTT
>JAFGWA010000110.1 GCA_016937715.1 Candidatus Goldiibacteriota bacterium | reverse complement strand
GTACCCAAGGGATTATAATAAGTATATCCCGGGTGGTATATAATATTTATAGAAAATTTTAAAAGGATGAAAAATGTCTGAAAACTATTTGGTTTACACAAGAAAGTGGAGGCCGCAGGATTTTACCTCCATCATAGGGCAGGATCAGGTAATAAAGCCCATTATGAGGGCTATAGAGACACAAAGGGTAATGCATTCATATCTGTTTTCCGGGCCAAGAGGGGTTGGTAAAACCACAACCGCCCGCGTATTCGCAAAAGCTTTAAACTGCAAAGAAGGGCCCACGGTTAATCCCTGCGGCGTATGCCCAAGCTGCGTGGAAATTAAAGACGGCAGTTCGCTTGATGTCATAGAAATAGACGGCGCGTCTAACCGCGGTATTGATAAGATACGCGAATTAAGGGAGCAGGTTGGTTTTTCCGCGGCAAGAAGCCGGTATAAGGTTTATATAATTGACGAAGTGCACATGTTAACCACAGAAGCTTTTAACGCGCTTTTAAAGACGCTTGAAGAACCGCCGCGCCACGTCATATTTATTTTTGCCACCACTGACCCTCAGAATATTCCGCAGACAATACTGTCGCGCTGCCAGCATTTCAGGTTTAAAAGGGCTGCAATATCAACCATAATTGAGAATATCAAGATGATAGCCTCGCGTGAAAAAATAGATATAGAACCCGAAGCCATGAAAATGATTGCAAAAGCGGGGGACGGCGCTTTAAGGGACGGGCAGCGTATTTTTGACCAGGCTGTTACATTCGCGAAAGGCGGAAAACTTACGGCGTCCGCGGTCGCGGAAATGCTGGGAGAAATAGAAAGCGATAAACTTTTTGGCCTTCTAAAAAATGTATTTAACCGCGATTTAAAAGCGGCGCTTACTTCCGTTGAAAATGTGGTGACGGACGGATATGATCTTAAACACTTTACAAGGGGAATAGTTGAAACGCTGCGCAATCTGCTTGTAATGAAATCATCGGGCGATACGGCAGGAATAGATTCAACAGAGGATGAAATACGTGAAATGGCGGGTTTATCGGCGCTGGCGGATAAAAAAACCGTGCTTTTAATGCTGCAGAAAGCGATAGATACGGAATCTAGGCTGTCCAGAAGCAATGTGCCCGCTATAATTGTAGAAACTTTTGTGGCTGATATTATACTGTCATCCGGCGCGCAGATACCTGATGTGCCTGTGGCAATAACAGAAAAAAAAGAAATTAAACCCGCAATTCAGGCGCCGGCTGCAGAAATAGAAACGGCCAAAGATACAGAAACAGATGAAGAAGCGCCTGCAAGGGCAGGGCTTTTAATAGCGGATGAAATAGAAGAAGAAGTGGAAGTTAAAAATCTTACGGCTGATATTATAGAAAAACGGTGGAAAAATGTGGTGGCAAGGGCGGGGCGCGCCGAAAACGGGGATGAAGTGATTCCATCCATAGAAAATGCCAAAGTTGTATCATATGAAAATGAAGCGCTTACAATTATAGGAGAGAATCCGTTTCTTGCGGAACTTATCAAGAAACACGCGGAAAAAATAAAGGAATTTTTAAAGGAAGAATTTAAAAGGGAAATGAAACTTGTAGTGTATGAAAAAAATGAATACAGAAAAAAAGTTAATATTCAGAAAGAAGTCACCCAGGAAGAGGCGATGAACCTGCAGCCTATTAAAGACCTTTCAAAAGTATTTAAAATACAGAGCGTGGAAATAAAAAAACACGGCAGGCACGGAGGTTAGATATGAACATGAATCAGCTTATGAAACAGGCGCAGCAGATGCAGGCGCGTTTCGCGAAATTACAGGAAGAACTTAAAAGCAGGACGGTGGAAGCACAGTCCGGCGGCGGGGCTGTTAAAGTGACAGCCACAGGCGGCAAGGAAATTAAAGAGATAATTATTGATAAAGAACTTATAACGTCAGGCGATGCGGATATGCTTCAGGACCTTGTGCTTGCGGCGGTTAATGAAGCTTTAAACCGCGCCCAGGAAATGGTGGAAGAAGAGACAAAAAAACTTACAGGCGGAATGAACATCCCCGGATTATAGCCCATAAGGCGGAAAAATACAAAAGTGTATACATACCCTTTTAAACTTGAAAAACTTATCAATGAAATATCCAAACTTCCCGGCATAGGCCCTAAAATGGCTGAAAGAACGGCTATTTATCTTTTAAAAAAAGGGCAGCCTGCCGCAGACGCTTTAAGTGAGGCTTTGGGCGGAATTAAAGATATAAAATTCTGCTCCATATGCGGCAATATAAGTACGATTGATACCTGTGCCGTATGCATGGATGAAAAAAGGGATAAAGGCGTTATATGCGTTGTGGAATCGCCTGAAGACGTAATAACAATTGAACACACCGGAAAACACGCGGGTGTTTATCACGTTCTTTATGGTGTTATTAATCCTTTAAACAATGTATTGCCTGAAAATCTAAAAATAAGCTCGCTTATAAACAGGGCGGGAGCGCCAGATGTGCGCGAGATAATTCTTGCCATCAACCACACGGTGGAAGGCGATGCCACTTCATTATATATCGCGGACGCCGTAAAGACTGTCAAACCTGAAGTAAAAATAACCCGCCTTGCAAAAGGGCTGCCTACGGGGTCGGATATTAAATATGCCGATGAAATAACACTTGGGCAGGCAATTCTTGAAAGAAAAGAAGTCTGATTGTAAAATGAAAAAACCTGAGATATTGTCCCCGGCCGGAAACCTTGAAAAATTAAAATTTGCTTTTGCTTACGGCGCGGACGCGGTTTATGCTGCCGGAAAAAATTTCAGCCTGCGTAATTTTTCCGGAAATTTTAATGATAAAGGCCTTAAAGAAGCCGTGGAGTATTCCCATTCAATAAATAAAAAAATTTATATCACCGTAAATATTTTTCCGCACAACAGGGACCTTGAGGGCATTAAAGAACACCTGAATTTTTTAAACACAATCAAACCTGACGGTATTATTATTTCTGATCTTGGCATATTTGCTATGGCAAAAAAAGAAGCCCCCGGTGTACCGCTGCATATTTCCGTGCAGTCAAATAACCTTAATTATTTGGAAGTGAATGAATGGTATAACCTTGGTGCCAAAAGGATAGTGCTGGCGCGCGAGCTTTCTTTTGAAGAAATAAAAGAGATAAGAGAAAAATGCCCGCAGATGGAACTGGAAGTATTTGTACACGGCGCAATCTGTATGTCTTATTCGGGGCGGTGCATGTTAAGCGATTACATGACAGGCAGGGGGGCGAATCAAGGTGAGTGCGCCCAAAGCTGCAGGTGGAGTTATGAACTGACAGAGGAAAAAAGGCCCGGTGAAAGAATGCCCGTGGAAGAGGATGAAAGAGGCACATATATTTTTAATTCAAAAGATTTAAAAACCATTAATCATATTCAGGAATTTATCAAAATAGGGATAGACAGTTTTAAAATAGAAGGCAGGATGAAAAGCCTTCATTACGCGGCTGTAACCGCGGCGGTATATAATAAGGCATCAGAAAATTTTATAAAAAATCCTGACGGTTATCTGCCTGACCCAAAGCTTGATGCAGAGCTGAATAATATTTCCCACAGGGAGTATACAGAAGGGTTTTATTTTGCTAAAGCGTGGGACATACAGCAGAGTTTTAAGTCTTCGGATTATATGGCGGACAGTATTTATATGGGGCATATTAACGCGGTACAGGATAATAATACCTATAAACTAATTGCAAAGAACACAATAAAAATAGGCGATAAACTTGAAATATTCACGCCTGCCGCGCATTCAATAGAAGCGGCAGTATTATCCATAAAAGAAACTGACGGAACAGAAATTACCCACACAAAAGGGGAAAGGGAATACTATATTAAGTTTGAAATGAAAGAAACAGCTGAAATTTTCAGCATAATCAGAAAAAATGTTGTTGTTAAACAGTAGTTTTAATATGAATCAATTAAATAATTTGATTTTTTAAGATTGTTCAAGCAGTTTACCTGACCAATTATCAGCCGGTACATTTACAGCGTTTTCGGGGTATATTTCGCAAAAACCGGTTTTTCCACAGGTTTTCCACAGTTATTAACATCTGTTAATACCTATTTTAACCTTATTTTTATAGTATGTTTAGGTTTATCACGTTTAAAACACCTATTTATCACATAAACGGTTATTATCTATAATTTTACAATTTCCGCAAGAAATGAGTCGTTTGTGACAGTAATAATACCTACAGAATTGAAAATATTACCTTTTGTGGGGCTTCCCGGGTTAAAAAGCAGTATACCTGCGTGCAGTTTATTTAATGGAATATGTGTATGTCCAAAGATTATTACATCAGGTATTTCCGCGGCAAATTTTTTAAACATTCTTTCCGGTGTGGTGGAATGAACGCCGGCGCCGTGGCAGACTGCAATTTTGAATTTATTATTTATCATAAGAACAGTCTGTTCTTCAAGGTTTAATTCAGCGCCGTCCATGTTTCCGCGTACTGATACAAGGGGTGCTATTTTTTCAAGGCTGTTTATAACGGCCTGTGAGGTGTGGTCGCCCGCGTGAATAATTAAATCCACTCCGTTGAAAAGTTTCTTAACTTTATCCGGAAGGTGCGTGGAATGGGTGTCTGAAATAACGCCTATTTTGGAAATATTATTTATTTTCTCCATCGGCCTTTTTCATAAGTTCCGCCAAAAGCGACTGCAGCTGGCCGTCTGAAAGCTTGTCCAGCGCTTTGTCCACAACTTCCTGATGTGCTTTTGGAGAATTAATTATTTTATAATCAGTGCCTTCCGGCGGTTTCATAAGGCCGGCTGCCACTACGTATTTCTGCTGAAGTTCTCCCAATATCCTGAATACAAGTTTTGATTCGCCGGGGGTCAGTTTTCCCGCTGTTTTATCAGCAATGGCTTTTATCATATTTATTGTCTGGCGTGCCATTGGAAGGTTCTGTTGTTTCTTGCCGGATACAAAACGGGCGGCTTCCCCAAGTGAAATAAGGGTATTCTGATTCAACATAAGGATAAGGTTGATAAAATCAACATTATCTTCTTTTTTCACATCCATAAATATCTCCCGAATGTTTTTTTACATTAAAACACAGGGAGAAATAAAAATCAAGTAACAGATAACAAGTTACAAGTTACAACTAACAAGTTACAACTAAAATACAAGTGACAGGTTTTAAGCTGTAAACTGTCACCTGTCACTTGTCACCTGTCACTTGTCACTTAACTTTGATTTCCTTGGCTTTTTTGGCTTCTGTTTTGGGTATTATAATCTGCAGAACTCCGTGTTCGTATTTGGCGTCTATCTTCTCGGAATCGGTGCCCTTTGGAAGTATAAAACGCCGCATAAAACTGCCGTAGCTTCTTTCGTAATAGTGGTAATTTCTTTTTTCGTCGTTTTCTTCTTTTTCGTGCTTTCTTTCCCCGGAAATTGAAAGTACGCTGTCGTCAAGCTCAACCTTAATATCTTCCTGCTTCATTCCGGGAAGGTCCGCTTTAACAATGTACCTGTCTTTTTCCTCTGCTACGTCCACGGCCGGTGAAATCTTACCCGTGACAGAAAGCCCTGAAGTGAAAAAATCGTCAAAAATTGCCCCAAAATCGTCGTGCCTTGCCGGTACATCCCTTCTTTCCAACATTTTCATAAAAATCCGCCTCCTTAAAATTTATTTAATTCCTTCAGCTTATTAAAAGCAAATTCTGTGCCGCGGTAAATTGCCAAAAATAAGGCGGCTATGATATAAAGGTGTTTCATTAAAAAACAAAACGTGTTTAAAAATAAAACATCATCGTTTAAAAATTAAATGCGCTCTTGACCATAAAAAAAATACGATATAAAATGTTTAAAATTAAGGATGGTGAAAAATGGCTAAAGATATTTCAAAAGGGCAGGCAGAGGCAAAGATAAGGGAATATATTATAAGATTTGAAAAAGAACATATGGGGCGCGGCCCGGAAGACACGCTTGTTGACATTATGAAGGATATTATTTTTATAAGGCTTAAAGGGGTTCTTACAGCGGCTGAAAAAACTCTGGCAAATGACGCGGAAGGAAAGTCCCTTGTAAAACAGACCAGGGTCAGGCTTCTGGAAGCATCAAGAAAGATGCTTGAAAAAAACATTGAAGAAATTACTTCCGTCAAAGTCATATCAATGCATACGGACATAAGCACAAAGACAGGCGAAAGAATAATAGTGTTTACCATGGATTCAAACCTGGAAAATAATTATCAGTAATTTCTTGTGTATTTGATATTTGTTTTGTTTTTTATCCGCACGACCCTTCGTGTATCCGTACCTTGATTTTACCCGGGTTTGTTGTATGAAGTGGCAGGCGCGTCCCTTTAGGGCGCGGTTGGAGCGAGCCTGTGAAGCGGAAACCCCCGGGCTTACGCGAGTTTACGAGCGTAAGTGTTAGGGGACAGTTGATTTGATGTTTATTTTTACTTTTGTCCCCCGGTTTTACAGGGGTTGGGTATATTTTTTCAGCACGCGCCGCAAATTGGTAATTTTGTATCCAAATAAATTTGAAATCAACAGTTATGTTAATTCATTGGTAGTCGGGAGCCCGCGTCATATATATGTATGCCGGCGCGGCATTAAACAGCTCCTGCCGAATTTATACTATGCTTGCGCGGCGCGTACTGAAAAAATACACCCAATCCCTGTTGTATTTTGGTGTTCTTCCAAATTTAGAATTTCGAATTTTCAATATTTTTTCCTCAGCCTGATATTTGCTTTAAAAAATATTTGACTTTATATCATTCATAATGTATATTTTTAATGAATTAAAAGAGGAAGATTTGGCGGAACGCCGGTTAATAAAAACGGCAGGCCGCTTTAATAATCCGGCAGGCGGTTTACAGCATATACCGCAGGGCCGGATTTTTTTTGCCCAAAAGGAGGTAATCTATGAAAATTAAGGAAATTAATTCAGCGGCGGATATTCCAAAATCAATGCTGGGAACCCCGGTTGAAACCCTTATCCGATGCCATAATTTTGGTGAAGACAGAAAGCAGTACGATAACGCGGAAATTCTTATCGGTATGTGCATGGATAACAGAAAAGTTTTAAGGGTTCCGGATAATTTTGCTTATGTGATAAGGACCGCGGGCGGTTCCATGAAATACAGTGATTTTGTTATTTCATACGCTGTGGCTGTCGGACAAATAAAAGCAATCGCTATAATAGGCCATGATGACTGCGGTATGTGCGGCCTGCACAATAGAAAAGAAAGTTATATAGAAGGGCTTGTAAACGCGGGATGGGACAAAGATACGGCTGAACAGCATTTTGACAGTTTTTCCCCGATATTTGAAATAGGCAACGAAGAAGATTTTGTAATATCAGAAGTTAAAAGGATAAAGAACAGGTATGAAAAGCTTTATGTGGCGCCGCTTTTTTACAGGATGTCAGACGGAATGCTTTCGTATATAGATATGGAAGAATAGGAAAAAATTTTTACTTGAATTTTTGGTATAAAAATCAGATAATATTGTAATTTTTACACACAGGAGGTACGAATTTATGGAGGTTTTAAGAAAGAAGTGTTCCAAAGAAAGTTACAAGAGGCTTGAAGCCCTGAAGAATCCCGCATTAATGGAATTTGTGGCCAAATACGCGGAGGTAATGGATCCTGATTCTGTTTTTGTTCCCAATGACGGTAAAGCCGATGAAGAATATATTAAAAAAATGGCGCTTGAAAAAGGGGAAGAAGAAGCTTTAAATATTAAAGGGCATACAATTCATCATGACGGAATCCACGATCAGGGACGTGACCCAAAAAATACAAAATTTCTTTTCTCCCCGGGTATAGCGCCTGAAGGTTTAAACGGAATGGACAGGGAAGAAGGGTTAAAAGAGATTCATGAAAAAATGAAGGGAATAATGAAAGGGCGCCAGATGATGGTATGTTTTTATTCGCTTGGGCCTGTAAATTCCCCTTTTTATATTCCTTCAGTGCAGCTTACAGATTCTTTTTATGTTGTGCATTCGGAAAATATTCTTTACAGAAAAGCTTATGAAGCTTTTAAAAAAGCAAAACCATCCTCTTTCTTCAAGGTTGTTCACGGAACGGGCGAAGTGGATGAGCAGATGAACAGTAAAAATATAGAAGACAGAAGGGTGTACATTGACCTTGAAACAGAGACAGTTTACAGCTGCAACACGCAGTACGCGGGGCAGTCAGTGGGCTTTAAGAAACTTGCTTTAAGGCTTGCAATTCAGAAAGCATCGCGCGAAGGCTGGCTTGCTGAACATATGTTTGTAATGGGCGTAAAAGGGCCAAAGGGGCGCGTATCATATTTCTCCGGTGCTTACCCTTCTATGTGTGGAAAGACTTCCACCGCCATGGTTGAAGGCGAATCAATAGTGGGCGATGATTTGGCGTATTTAAGAAATATTAAAGGCAAAGTACACGCTGTTAACGTTGAAAAAGGGATATTCGGAATTATTCAGGATATAAGTTCTGAATCTGACCCGCTTATCTGGAATGTATTAAACTCACCCGGCGATGTAATTGTAAGTAATGTATTAAATGCAGACGGCACGCCGTACTGGCTTGGCGATAAAAGGGAAACGCCTGAAAAGGGAAAAAATTATTCCGGCACATGGGAAAAAGGCAAAACAGACCACACAGGCCAGGAAATAAATTTCGCGCATAAAAATGCAAGGTATTCCATAAGCCTTGAAAAACTGAAAAATTGCGATAAAAATCTCCATAAAAAAGAGGGTGTGGAGCTTAAGGGTATTATTTACGGCGGGCGCGACAGTAATACATCCGTTCCTGTATGCCAGTCTTTTGGCTGGGAACACGGTGTAATTACAATGGGAGCTTCGCTTGAATCGGAAACCACGGCCGCTACAATAGGGCAGGAAGGCAAGCGCGTGTTTAACATTATGTCCAACCTTGAATTCCTTTCAATTTCCATGGCCAAATATCTTGAATGCTACCTTGAATTTCCAAAAACTTTAAAAACCGTGCCTCCTATTTTTGGCGCCAATTATTTCTTAAGGGGCAAAGATGGCAAATGGTTGAACGGGGTTAAGGATAAAAAAGTCTGGCTTAAATGGATGGAATTAAAAGCAAACGGTGATGTGGATGGAATACAGTCCCCTGTGGGAGTCCTTCCAAAATATGACATTATTAAGAAACTTTTTAAAGAACTGCTTAATAAAGAATATTCAATTGAAGAATATAATGAACAGTTTATGATACGCGTACAGGAAAATATAGCCAAGATGGACAGGATAATAGCGGTTTATAAAGGCGTTAAGGGCACTCCTGCCAGGGTATTTGAAGAACTTGAAGCCCAGAAAAAAAGGCTTATGGAATTAAAAGCCGCCAAGGGCGATTACGTTACACCGGATAAACTTTAAATTCAAACAGAAAAAGGCCGGCTGAAAAGCCGGCCTTTTTTTTTGAAGTAGTTTGATTTTGTCCTGGTAGACGCGGGTCTTTAGCCCGCGGCAGTAGATTTGTTTTACTTCCGTCCCTCTGACCTTCCGTGCATCCGTCCCTCTGTATTACAGTGATTGGGTGTATTTTTTCAGCACGCGCCGCAAATTGGTGTGCTTGTAACCAAACAAGTTTGAAGTCTACAGGTATGTTAATGTCGTTTGCGGCCGGGAACTCGTGTTACATCCGAATATGCCGGCGAAGCATTAAACCGCCCCTGCCATATACATAGTATGTTAGGGCGGCGCATACTGAAAAAACACACCCAACCCCTGTTGTATTCTTGTGTTCGTCCAATTTTCGAATTTTCGATGTTTGTTTTTACTTCCGTCCCTCTGATCTTCCGTGCATCCGTCCCTCTGTATTACAGTGATTGGGTGTATTTTTTCAGCATGCGCCGCAAACTGGTAATCTTGTATCCAAACAAACTTGAAATCATCGCTCAGGTTAACATCATTGGCAAACGGGAGCCCGCGTCACATACATGTATGCCGGCGTTGCATTAAACAGTTCCTGCCGGATTTATACTATGCTTACGCGGCGCATACTGAAAAAACACACCCAACCCCTGTAAGTGTTAATCAAATTTTCGAATTTCGAATCTCAAATATCAATGTTTACCGTTACTTCCGTCCCTCGGCCTTACCGGTTTTGTTGTATGCAGTGGTAGGCGCGTCTCTTTAGGGCGCGGTTGGAGCAAGCCTGTGAAGCGGAAATCCCCGGGCTTACGCGAGTTTACGAGCGTAAGTGTTAGGGGGCAGTTGATTTGGATTTTACCAAGCCTCTAAGCATCCAAACTTCCAAGCATCTATCCTAAAAAACTTTAAACTTTTTGACTTTTTTTATAAACAAATCCCAGTGGTCCTGAAAGTCCCAGTACGTGCCGCCAAAGAAAGTGGTGCCTTCTTTAATACTGGTACGGAAGTCCTCAATTGTTTTTCCCTTAAATAAAGTATAGGCATCGCCCACGCCTTCAAAAGAGTGGCTGTCAGAACCGCCGGTAACGGGAAGCTTCCAGAATTCCTTGTTGATTTTAGCGGCTTTGCCGTCGGTTATTTTGCCTGCTATTGCGGGGTTTAAAAGCTCCACCGCGTCAAAATAAACAAGAGGGTCTTTATGTTCTATTATGGTTTTAAACGCCTGTTCCCCCACAGACGTTGTAAGCCAGCTTAAAGGGTGGGGGACGACAACTATGCCGCCCTGTTCGTGTATTGATTTAATTGTGTCTATCAGCGAAGTGTATCTTCTTATCCTTTTTTTCATAAAAAGGCCTATAAGGTGGCCCTTTAAAGTGCTTACTTCCTCGCCCACAATTACCTGTACCCTGTATTTCTTTTTAAGGGCGTATTCCTGCGCGGCTATTCCGCCTTTTATCTGGTCGTGGTCGGTCACGCCTATTATTGCAAGGTCAGTGTGGTGTTCCACGTAATCCACAACTTCTTCAGGGGTATTTACAGCATCGCTTGCGGTGGTATGCAGGTGTGTATCAGCCTTGCTGTATCCGGTTAAATGCTCCTGTTTTATGAATTCCATATGTTTGTCCACCGCATAGCCGTGAGGGGGGTGCTGCGTAAAAAATGAATTTTTCTTTTTTGACATTGAAGCTCCTTATAATTAAAATAGGTTTTTTTATTTCCAAAACCTGCGGAACATATACCACTGTTCCGGGTGTGCTGTTATAAGTTTTTCCGCGTGTTTCATTATTTCCTGTGTTATTACCTGCAGGTCAGTATCGGTATTTCCTGTAATATTATACTCTATAATTTCCCCGGGATTGCCGTAAAAATTTTCATTTTCCCTTATGACACAGCCAAGCATTAACGCGGCGCCTGTTTTTAAGGCAAGCCTTGCGGCAAAAGATGCCACATATGTTTTTCTTCCAAAAAATTCCACTTCTACCGCTCCTTTTTCCGAAGGTGAAACAGGCCTGTCCACAAGCACGTTTAAAATGCCGTTATTTTCCAGGCAGCGGTAGGCGTCTTTAAGGTTTTTATTGGGAAGCACAATATGTATGCCGTATTTTCCGCGTGTTTCCTGTATAAATTTTGAATATCCGCCGCCCAGGTCATCGGCAACGGCCCAGACATTGTCATAGTGGGAGGAAATAGTAAGCCCCGCAATATCCCAGTTTGAAAAGTGAAGGGTGCACATTATGATGCCTTTTCCTTTTTTCAGGGATTCGTCCAGTTTTTCTGTTCCGCGGATTTCAGGAACAGCGCCTTTTTTCACCATTTTATTCAGATATAAAAATTCCACGTTAAACATGGCATAATTTTTAAGGTTATCGTTTATTGTGTTTTTAAGTTCTATATCAGAAGGGAAACGGCCAAGTTTTTTTAACAGTACGGTTTTATAATTATCCTCAACATTTTTATATTTTTCAGTCCAGAAAAAAAATATTACTTTTGTTATATAAAACGCCGCCGTGTACAGCGTTTTGATGGGAATAAGGGTTATTAAAGCCGTAAAAATTACGATAATATAGTACATTAAACGGCCTCCGTTTTGTCATGATGTTCTTTATCCCAAATAGTACGGTAAAATTCCAGGTTTTTTTTGGCTATTTCCGGCCATGCGTGGCGTTTGGCTTTTATCCTGCCGCGGGCGCCCAGTTCGCGCATAATGGGTTTTTTTGTTATCAGAATTTCCAGTTTCTGCGACAGGTCATGCACGTCGCGCGGCTGCGCAAGAAAACCGTCATCCATATTTGAAACCACATCATTATATCCGCTTATGTTAAAAGCCACGACAGGAATACCAGCCGCCATTGCTTCCAATAGGACAATGCCGAAACTTTCGCCAAAAAGCGCGGGCGAGCAGTATATCTGCGCGGTCCTGTAATATTTTGGAAGGTCATCTGTGGAAACAAAACCTTCAAAAAAAATGTCTTTTATAGCGTGTTTTTTAATGTATTTCTGAAGCTGCGGCATTAAAGGGCCGCGTCCGACAACAATAAGCCTTATATTTGAATGTGTATTTTTAAGTTTTTCATAAGCTTTTATAAGGTACACAAGCCCCTTTCTTTTTTCTATTCTTCCCGTGAAAAGTATGTTTATCATGGAATCATTAAATTTTTCTATTTTATCCCCTGTGGGGGAAAAGCGTGATGTTGAAACGCCGTTTGGTATTATTTCAATATCAGAACCGTCAAAATACCTGGAAATGCTGCTTTTTGCCGAAGGAGATACTGCTATTTTGCCGTGAAGTTTTTTCCATAAAGGCGAAATAAATACTTTTCCCGCCCTGTAATAAATATTTGAAGTAAAATTCGCGTGGAAAGTGGCTATGTTAAAGGCTTTAGAAAATTTTATCACTTCGTGCGACAAAAAGGGGACAAAGGGCTCCTGGAAATGGATTATGTCAAAGTTATACTTATCCAGCGCTTTTTTAATTTCTGTTTTATCACGCATCAGTATTATTCTGCCTGTAGAACCGTTTACTGTTATAGGATACCCGCGCCCTATTCTTATTACGTCTTTTTCGTCTTTTGAAATATCGCTGTTGAAACGTGAAGTGATTACTTTTACAAAATATCCAAGTTTTTGATACTCTTTTTTCAGGTGATAGACATATTCCTGTACCCCGCCGTAAAGCGGGTAATAATACGGCGTCACTATGGCTATTTTTTTAAAAGTGTCAGGCATATGTTCCCTTTTTGTAATATTTTTTAACAACGGTTTATTATAAATAAAATAGATATTTATGTATAGGTTTTGTTTTTAATGCACCAAAAAAATCAACTGTCCCTACATCTTTGTTCACAGGCTCGCTTCATCGCAGGGATTTCCGTTCGCATGCTCACTTCAACCGCGGGCTAAAGACCCGCGTCTACCAAAGCCAAATAATCCGCGTAAGCCCGGGGATTTTAACTTCACAGGCTCGCTCCATTCAAGCTTCCAAGCCTCTAAAACTATTCCAGCCACACCTTCTGCAGCATGCACCACTGTGATGCATCCTGTTTTAATACAGTTTCAAATTTTGAAACAAGTTCTTTTGTAATTTTTTCTTCGTTTTCCGGTGTTCGGGGAAGATTTTCGTCATTTAAAAGAGTATTATCCCAGAACAGGGAATATTTTAAAGGGTCAGAAGGCATACGTTTGAATACTCCAAATAATATCGGAGCACCGGACATAAGGGACAATTTTACGGGACCGGATGGAATGTATGCTTTGCTGCCGAAAAATAACGGGTTAAAACCTGTTTTTTCCAGGTCTCTGTCAGAGACAAGAACAAGAAGGCCGCCGGATTTTAGAACTTTAAGCATGCCTTTTAAATCCGTGGATTTTATTACATTCATACCCCAGCCGTTTCTTGTTTCAGTAAACCATTTAAAAGCCCCGCCTGATAATTCTTCCACCACTACCGTGACTTTACCCGGAAAATAAGATGCTAAAATCGCGCCGCCCAAATCCCAGTTGCCATAGTGCATTGTGGTTATTATCATGCTTTTGCCGCTATCAAGGTGTTTCTTTACGGTTTCGGCCAGCAATTGAAAAGACGCGCGGTCAAAGCTTTTTGAAAGTTCAGACGGATTTTTGAAAAGGTCAAAATAATATCTGGCATAATTATGGTAGTTTTTGATAAGAGTGCTGTTGTCAGGTACTTTACCGGTAATGTGTTTTAAATTATCTTTAAGTGTCTGCTTCCTGATGCCGCCCAGGATAAAAAAAACAGAAGATAAGGCGCTGAAAAAAAAATATCCCGCGGAACGCGGGATATTTTTTAACAGCATGCCTGTAAATTTAAGCAGGCGGTACATTTATTTCTTCTTGGAAGATTTTTTAACCGCTTTTTTCGCGGATTTCTTAACAGGTGCCTGTTTGCTGTCCACAAATTTCTGAACCATCTGTTTGGCAAGGTTGTCATCGTACTGAACAGGGGGCGTCTTCATAAAGTAAGCTGAAGGCCCTTCCAGTATGCCGCCTATTTTCTTATCAAGGGCTATCTTGGCGCAGCGTACCGCGTCAATAATAACACCGGCGCTGTTTGGTGAATCCCATACTTCCAGTTTCAATTCAAGGTTAAGCGGGACGCCGCCGAAATTTTCGCCTTCCATCCTTATGTGGCACCATTTGCGGTCTTTAAGCCATGGGATGTGGTCAGACGGCCCTACGTGCACGTCTTCCGCGCTGTTTATATGATTCTGCATTGCCGACAAAACAGCGTTGGTCTTGGAAATTTTCTTGGAATAAAGGCGTTCGCGTTCCAGCATGTTTTTAAAGTCCATGTTGCCGCCAAAGTTAATCTGATAGGTGCGTAGAATATTTACGCCCCTGTCGCCAAAAAGCTGGGTTAAAACCCTGTGCACTATCGTCGCGCCGACCTGTGATTTAATGTCGTCGCCGATAATAGGCACTCCTGCTTTTTTAAACCTTTCCGCCCATTCCGGTTTTGAAGCGATAAATACCGGGATAGCATTTACAAACGCGCACTTTGCCTCAAGCGCGCACGAAGCGTAGTACTGAACCGCTTCTTCGGAACCAACAGGCATGTAACTTACAAACACATCCACTTTCTTTTCCCTTAATACCTTAGCCACGTCCACCGGAATCTCGTCTGATTCTGTTACAACTTCCCTGTAATACTTGCCAAGGCCGTCCAGTGTCGGGCCCCTCATGCATTTCACGCCGGTCTTTTTCATTTTAGCGAATTCTATAGTGTTGTTTGGAAGGGCTTCCAGCGCGTCCTTTACGTCTTTTCCGACCTTGTTGCTGTCCACGTCAAAAGCCGCGACAAGTTCAATGTCGCGCACCCTGTATCCCCCAAGGTTGGCGTTCATAAGTCCGGGGATAAACGTGCTGTCCTGTACATCCTTGTAAAACTCCAGCCCCTGCATCAGGGACCAGGCGCAGTTGCCTAAACCTGCAATTGCCATTCTGATCTTTGCCATCTTTCTCCTCCTGAAATTTCTATGAATTTAAATATGTTTTGCCTGTTCGTTGACAAGCAAAAACCGCTGAATAACCGTTACTATGGATAAAACAGCCATAATCCACAGCGCCGGGACTGCCTGATTAATTAAAAGCCCAAGTAAGATAACCACCATACGTTCCGGGCGTGTGAAAATTCCGCCGGAACAGTCTATTTTAAGGCCGCCCGCGCGCGCCCTTAAATAGCTGACAAGGAATGACGAAAACATAACTATATAGCATAAAATTACCGCGGTTTTATCGGGTATTTCAAGGTTCAGATAATACATTAAAAGAGCCAGGTAAAGGGCGCCTTCAGATATCCTGTCGGTCACGGAATCAAGAAACCCGCCGAATTTAGATTTTTGGTTTGTGTATCTGGCAAGGGAGCCGTCTATCATGTCAAAAATGCTTGCGAATATGATAACAATTGCGCCTGTTATAAATTGCCCTTTATATATAAGGAAAGTTCCTGCTAAATTAATAATAAGCCCAACCCATGTTACAAAATTGGGTGTAATATGCAATTTATTTAAAAGTACAAGTAGAGGCACCATTGCGTTTTCAAAGAACTTTTTCAGGCCGTCCCTGGCTGCTTTGTATCCCATTGTTATAAATTCTCCCTTTTTAGTAAAACAGTAAATATATATCACTTTTAAGGGGGGGTGTCAAGGGGAACGGCGGCAGTTCTGTCAACGCAAAATAGAAGTGTCCTATTTTCTGCAAAATAGAAATGTCCGCTTTTCAAAGTACAGCCTGCCAAGAATCCCCGGTT
>JAFGWA010000109.1 GCA_016937715.1 Candidatus Goldiibacteriota bacterium | reverse complement strand
ACCGGGGATTCTTGGCAGGCTGTACTTTGAAAACCGGACATTTCTATTTTGCAGAAAATAGGACATTTCTATTTTGCGTTGACAGACGCGAATTAATTATACTTACCGGCATGACGTGGCATATACTTTTATCCGGCCGGAGTTGTCATTCCACCCTGTCAGTCCGCCCGGCATTCCTAAAGACGCGGCATCAGAGTATAAATAAGAATAATATTTAACTATTCCGGAATCTTCGTTTGATGTGATAGAGACGGTATCGGTAATCGCCACCAACCAGTACGTGGAACCCGCTGTAAGTGAAACCGGCGATGTTAAGTCCGCTTCGTTCCATCCTGTTGTGCCGGAACGCGCCGCGGTCTGCGCGATTACGGAACCGGGCTGCCCTGCATTATTGTTATAAATCGCAAGTATATAATTTGAATCAGCGCCAAGTTTAATCCCAAGCTTATATACCGTTGTATCAGAAGCAATAACCTGATCCAGCGCAACAAGGTAATCCTCGCTCCAGTCGCCGTTTTCATTGTTTAGTTTATCGCCGATTACAATGCCGCAGGAAGCGCCCGGCGAGGCAGGGCTGTCATCCGCGCACGCGGAAAACATAGCAATAACAAAAACAGAAACAAGAACAAATAAAATAGACTTTTTCATTCAATACCCCCTTTTAATTTTTTTTAATTATACACTGATAACTTGTAATTCCAAAACAAAAAATTCACGCAGGGATAAGCGGCAATATACAGGGCACTTAAACCACTCAGTCAAAATATATATTATCCGCCAGGACATATGTACCGCCCGTGTCCCCGTTGTTATCGGATTTCATTAACACTTTTATATATATGGTCTGAACGTTGCTGAAAACTTCATCCCATGGTTTCAAGCCAGCCTGAGTAAAAGCGTTTAAAGGCGCGGAAAAGTTTCTTATAACTCCGTCCGCGGTGCAGGATATGGTATATTCAACCGCAGAATATGAAATATCAACCGCCCTTATTATATAATAAATTTCTGTCGCGGTACCCGTGTCAAACTCATCCGCCAAAACGGAAAAATGAAGAGTTGAATACGGGGTGAAATCATATCCGTCAGTCGCGTATACCGTATATGTATGTACCCCAAACCCGCAGTCTCCGTAATACTTACTGCCGTCAAAAACATTTGTTACAGCAGTAAAGGTTATTCCAAGGGAATAATTTCCATAAGCCGCGGAGGGCGCGGGTACTATCTCCGAATAATAAACGGCGCCGGTTGTTCCGCCGCCTGTACTCCAGCTGTTCATAAAACTTATATCCGCAAGGTCAGATTCGTAATTATTATCTTCAAAATCATCAATTGCAACGGATAAGGGCAGCGGTGTCACTGTAATTGTGGGGGTAATACTTGCGGTTGTGGTAATTGTTGAAGTAGGCGAAATTGTGGCGGTATCCCCCGGCACAGGCGTGTCAGACGCCGACGGTGACGAACCGGAGTCTTTCCCCGAACATCCGATAATAACGGCCGTAACAATAAGAGTTAAAAGAAGAAAAAAATACATTTTTTTCATAATTCACCTTCCCAGTGTATTTGCAGCCTTATAAAAAATATAATAAACCAACTGTAAAAATTTTCAACAATAATTATTAACCCAAGGGTATGGGCGGAAGCAGCCACTGCCTGCTGCCCGCAAAAGCCAAACGCCCTGTCCGGGGCTAATACCCGGACAGGGCGTTTGAATAAAAGTTATATTCATAATCTGTTAATACACTGTCACATCATCAACGTAGATAATCTGCGACCAGGAGCTTGGCGGTATTCCTGCGGAAGAATAGTGGTATTCTTTATCAAAACCTATTCTTGAAACCTCCTCAAGCACCTGTTCTTTTGTCTGCGCGTGTGACGGGTATCCGGAATCAAAAACATAACCAAGCGTGAAAGATGACCACGGTATTTCATACTGCGCCCATTCCCCGCCTGTTGCAACAGTAACAGACGCCCTGTAACGCGAATAAATTCCATCCGTAATTTCAGAAACAGAACCAATCCAGACGCTTATCCTGTCTTCTGTGTCTGTGGGTTTATAATACGTTTTAAGATGAAAACGCAGCCCTGTTGTATTTGAAAGGTTTCTGCCGGAAGGTAAATCCGTAAACAGCGAGACAAATCCGTAATATCCGGACGGCTGGTCAGCGATAAAAGTATTTATCTGAGAGTATTCGGGATACAACGCCAAAGAACCTGTGGTTGTGCCAAGCGTTGAACCTGATGATATTGATATGGAATTTACCGTATTGCCGCCGCCAAAATCACTGTCATCCATGGATGTCCAATACCCGCCTAATTCGTTGATGGTATCCGAATCTTCAAAATCGTCAATTAACATAGGGGTGGGCGTGCCGGAAACCCCTGTTCCCGGATTTGAAGGCGAAGACTCACTGCAGGAAATAAAAAATATCATCAAAGAAAAACAAGCAATTATTACTGACACAATCTTTTTCATAAACCCTCCCTTTAAATTTTACGAAATAAATTATAACAAAATTTCATTTTGCTTTACAATACGAATATTGGAATAGACCCCATGTTGCATAAATGTTTTTTTAATGTAATATTTCTTTTAGAATTTTATTCACCTGCTGATTTCCACTAAAAAAACTGTTCAATAACCTGTTATTCCGCTTCTTCCCATATGGCAAAGCCGCCTTATGTAAAGGCGCGGCGTTTATTCGCTTCCATAGCACGGGCAGTCGCTGTCGCTGCAGTCATCAAACCCGTCGCAGTCGTTATCCAGCCCGTCATCGCATGTGCTCTCTACCGCCTGGTAAGCGGCGGGATAATTGCACGTCCACCCTCCGGCGCTCATGCATTCCGGTACACCTGCCGCGCAGACCCCCACTGTACCGCAAACATATCCCGGCGCAGTCAGGTTATCGTCTGCGATTCCGCTGCAGTCGTCGTCAATACCATTGCATACCTCAACGTTATCTCCCGTCATATCAGAACATCCGTCGCAGTTCCAGACTCCCTCCTGGCACTGATCAGAATCAGGACCGTCACACGGCATCCCAAGCACAGACTCGTAAGTGCATGTAGTCAGGGTAGGCGTCATGGTCTGTATTGTTGTTTCAGTCATCGTGGCAGTGGTGTCCGCCGCATCATCGGTTTGGGCGGGGTTGGATGATTTTTGTGAATTGCATCCGATAATAATCAGAACAAGAACGCTGATTGCAATTATTTTTTTCATTGTCAGCTCCTTAAGCTATTTTTTATGGATGGATTATATCATTATTATATGAAACAACATAATGAATGTTTATTAATATTTAGGCTTGCAGGCCTGAAGTAACAAGCATACGCGGCGGAAATCCCAGTGTTAAAGTGAATATATAAGAGTTTAAAGCATGGACACCAATAGCAATTCGTCTTATCTAATTTCTATTTTCCACTTTCTTGGCCATGGCAGTTTTTTACTCGATGGCCGTAGGTGCGGCTGCAGCGGAGGTTAAAACGAAATTAAATAATCCTGATGGTCATTTTACATTTGCGCCTTTTTAATCAACCCGCGATAACGGCTTTTACTTTCTACTTTCAGGGTCCGGAACGGCAAATTCATTTTTTTGACATTTTTTCTGTCAAAAGCATAAGTCAAAGCATGGTGTCGGGTTATTTGGTTACTTATTTACCGGCAGGACGTAGCGTAAACTTTTGTCCGGCCGGAGTTGTCATTCCACCCTGTCAAGCTTCCCGGCATTCCTGATGACGCGGCAGTGGTATATAAATAAGATTTATATTTTACAATCCCCGAATCAGTGTTATCAGTTATGGAATCAAAACCAGTTATAGAAACCAGCCAGTATTTGCTTCCGGCGGAAAGTAAAACCGGTGTTGTTACAGCAGCTTCGTTCCAGCCTATTACGCCGGTCTGCGGCGCTGTCTGTGCCAACACTACGCCCGGTTCGCCTGCATTGTCATCATATATGGCAAGTATGTAGTCCGAATCGTATTTAAGCTTTATCCCCAATTTATATACTGTCGTACCAGAAGTTACCACCTGGTCAAGCGCCACAAGGTAATTCCAGCTCCAATAACCGTTATCGTCATCAATTTTATTGCCAATGACTATCTCGCATGGTTCAGCTTCCGCGGCAGGCTTCGGCTCTGCCGGGGTTTTGCCGCCGCACGAGGATAAAACAGCAATAGCAGAGATAAAAGCAAGACCAAACAAAATATTTTTTCTCATTAGATGCCTCCTGTTTTTATTTAAATTATTATACAATAATCCCTTTATATTTTTCTACAGGAATCAATGAGGTCGGGTTTTATTTCTAAAACAAATGCCCTGTATAGGGTTAATACCACGGAGATGGCGTTTGAAATTATAAGTTTTTTTTATAATATTTAATTTCAAAGATAAAAGCTATACACAAGGTCTGACTTGACACCTCCGCCATAGCTGTTTTATTGCCGCGGCGGCCGGGAAAAGATGCAGCTGCCGGAGAGGTTAAAACGAAATATATATAACAACGGCCATTTCACATTTGCCGCCTTTTTAAATCAAGCCTCGATAACTGCTTTTTACTTTCTACTTTCAAGGCCCGGCACAAAAACTTTTTTATTTTTCTTTATCCCTTTGCTTCAATACGTTTTTCAGCAAAGAAGCAAGCCACGAACGGGCGCCGGCGTCCAGATCCTTTTCATTTTTATATGCAAAATAACAGTAATCAAAAACCAAATCATGCCTGCTGCAGTTGCTAAGCAGGGATTTTACCGCGGCGCCAAAGATAGCCCCTTTCATAAGTTCATCTTTATCTTTCCGAGTTGGGTTTGTTATATTTTTGTAATTTTTTACCCTGTCTTCATATTTTCCGTATTCAAGGACTTCAACAAGGCGTTTAATTGGTTTATAATTACCCGTGGCAAAAAACTCCCCCCACAACGCGTCAAGCTGCCCGCCGTCTTCAATACTTTTATAGGGATTTTTTACGTATTCGCCGTCTTTTATCTTTTCGTAAGCTGTTTTTTCATCACCCTTAAGGCCGGCAAAAAAATCTTTAAAATCATAATCCGAATACCTGAAAAGCCACAGCAGGTAGAGTATTGCCTTTAAATCAAGTTTTTTATACTCTTCAAGCGCTATCGGGACTAAAAATTTATTATTATTAAAAACATTCAGGACAAAAGCAAACATTGGTACAAAAGAACTGTCGTTTTCCGATATTGCGCTTTGGGCGTAATATAAATAATTGGCTAACACCTTTCCCGGTTCAGGGGTTTTATAATAATTCATCATCCACTCACCAAGTTCATCATCGCTTTTAACCGGCTCTTCCCCTTTGAATGCAGCAAGCACAAAATCCCCTTCAAGCTTCTTCAGGCTTTTGTCAATTTTATCTTTAAGCACCACTTCCACTTTATATTTTCCAAGGGGTTTGTCGGTTTCAAGATTAATCTTAATATTACCTCGGGCAATGTAAACACCGCCCGGTTTTAATCCCTCTGTTTTTACGGCGGGTATTTCCTTTTCCTGAAAATAAATTTTATTTTCAGGATCCGTAATCTTAATATCATAAATAACATCCATATGCCCGCCTTCATCAGCTTTATAATTGCCAAAGACTACATTTATAAAGAAAAACTCATCCTGATAAACTTTGCCTGTTGTCGCGATGTAGGGGGCGTTTTCATAAACTGTCCTATACCAGTTATCTTCCAGATTAAAGTTTTTGTGGATCAGCAGCATCCCGTCAATTGCAAAAAGATTTAAAACAGACAGCACAAACCACGCCGATAATATGTATTTTTTCATAAACCCTCCTGAGATTTAAAAACAATTTATTATATTCCCTGACGCTTGACCCTGTCAACCGAATACGCTTTTAAGTATTTCGTATTGACACTTTGTCCTTTTTACCGGAAAATATACCAACTTATCATAATAAACTGTACCGGGGAGGGATTTAATGGAAAACGCAAAAAAAGTTTCATTTACAGAAAGTGTTAAGGAAGGGGCGCAGCTATACTTTAACAATCTGGCTTTAATTATAATTATTGACCTTATTTCGCTTATACCCTACGTAATCACTTACTACCTTGCTGCCACGGGAAAAGCAAGCGGTTCTTTTATTTTTCCCGCTATGCTTATCGCCGCGTTTCTTATGCTGGTAAACAACGGCGCGCTATACACGTTATTTCATAAATCTTATAACGGCGTTAAAATAAGTTTTTCAGAGGCTTTTATGGCCGGCGTTAAAGTAAGCGGAAAACTGTTATTGGTGGGATTTCTTATAAACGCGGCAATCATAGCCGGTTCTTTGCTGTTAATAATCCCCGGTATAATATTGGCTTTTAAATACTGGTTTGCCGTCATCGCGGTTATCGTGGAAGATAAAGAAATAGGGCCTTTGAAACTTAGTTCGCATCTGTCAAAAGGAAACGCCGGAATTATTTTCTTAACCATGCTGCTTTTACTCCTTGCGTCCGTTTTCACGCCTTTTATTTACAGGTTAGCGCCTGTCAACGCGTTTTTATTCTTCCCTTTAATGATAATTGTCAATCTTTTAAGCACCATAGTCCAGTCAATACAATACGTGACTTACGCGAAAATACGCGTGTCCAAAGCCGATGAAATATCACCTGATAAATTAAAGGCAATGGACTCCGGCGCGGGCTGCGCGATTACCGCCGGGTTAATAATTTTTTTAACAGCCGCCGGAATAATTGCAGCAGTATTTGTCACAAAATCAATCGGTTTTAACAAAATTCTAAAAGCCATTTACGGCAACACCGCGGTTTTATCAGAGGATATCAATCTGCAAATGAACGAAAACTGGTATTTTATCAAGCTGCCTCCGGGCCATTACAGTTACACTGTAATCAGGCATAATGAAACAGGCAAACAAGGAATATACGCGGCAATGATAAGATCTATTGAACTGAGTGAAATTGAAAAAACACTTTTGGAAGATTTCGGAATAATTAATTCGCCTTTAAGGCTGATACAAGCCCTGGAAGCAAGGATAAATAACGGCAATGAAACCAGTTCAATTCCGGCAAAATGGAACCTTGGTGAAAAAATTAAAATATTGCCTGTTACGGTAAACGGCACAAAATGGTCTAAAGCAATAGTTGCAAACGCGGATGAAAGTACAGGGACAAAATGGAATGTGTTCTTTACCGTGGAAAAAGACAGGTTTATCTATCTTTTTTACCGCACCGCGTTTGACAAAACAGATATTAAGACATATACAGAAGATGAAAAAGAACTGTTTTCACTTTTTGAAATAAAGAAATAACTTCGTTATCTTTTAATTACAACCGCCCTGTCCGGGGCCTTACCCCCGGACAGGGCGGTTAATCTAAGGCCCGGCTGTGTTTTGAAACATAAGTCCGCATTTCGTTATATTTTATCAGTGCTTTTTCTATCAAATCCATGAGTCAAGGCGTGGTATCGGGTTATTTTATGTATTTACTGACCCTCTGTGCCTTTCTTTATTTTCTCCACATAATCCGTAAAAATGTATTCTTTCCATCTTTTTTTACCTGTGTATTCCTTTAAAACGCCTTGTTTCTCAAATATTCCGATTAAATTAAAAGCAGTCTGCCTTGAAACTTTCAGATATTCGGATATTTTTTTATTATTAACAAAAGGGTTATGAAAAATGTAATTTATCAGTTTTACGGCGTAAATTGAAGAAGAACTGTATTTTTCCACAAGGCTTTCCTTTAACGCAATTACATCCCTGGCGGTTGACGCGGCGTCCCTGCTTACTTCTATTACACCGGCCAGAAAAAACTTTATCCACCCTTCAACGTCATCATTCATTCTTACATTATTAAGCCTGTCATAATATTCCTGCCTGTTTTTTTTAAAATAGTAGCTTAGATACAAAACCGGTGAAGCAAGGATATTTTTCCATAAAAGATAGAACGTAATTAAAAGCCTGCCCACCCTGCCGTTTCCGTCAAGAAAAGGATGAATAGTTTCAAACTGGTAATGAATAAGCGCTATTTTTTCAAGCGGCGGTATTTTATCATCGGCATACAGATATTTTTCTATATCCCCCATAAGTGCAATAATTTCAGCAGCCGGAGGCGGAATAAATGCCGCAGTTTCTATTGTGGAACCCTGCGGGCCTATCCAGTTCTGGCTTTCCCTGAATTCACCGGGTGTTTTATTATTGCCCCTTGTATCAGTCAGCAGAATATTATGTATTTCCCTGATTAAACGCATGGACATGGGAAAGTCCTGAAGGCGTTTAATTCCATAATTCATTGCTTTCTGATAATTTATGACTTCTTTAATATCCTGCATATCATTAATTTTTTCACCTTTATGCGACAGGTCAGCTTCAAATTCAAGAACTCCCTGAAGTGATGCCTGCGTGCCTTCTATCTGAGAACTTAACAATGCCTCTTTTTTTACGTACATAAAAATAAATATATCAAGGTCAGGCAGTATCTGCGTCATTCCGTCAAGCCGCGCAAGGCTGCGGTCTGCCTCTGATAATAGCGATACTAATTCATCATCTCTGTTAATTCTAAATTTACCCGACGATAACAACTCCGGAATAAAAGCCTTAAATCCGGAAGTTTGACTTACATACCGCCCTGCTCTTGTGTTCATATTTAACTCCTTATTCAAGTAAGGTTTATTTAAATTAGCTTTTTTTAAATTAAGTAAACTTAAGTTTACTTAATTATATCAATATGCAGCTTTTTAGTCAAATTATATTGAATTAAAACTGTAATCATAGGTTTAAGTAAACTTTACTTTACATAAATGTTTGTTAAAACGACTCTTTACCAATAATTGAACTGATTATAACGAATTTATGTGTGAAAACGCATTTTTAGTCCGTCCCCTATTTTTTTCTTTATATGGTATAATTTTATATATTGCATTGCCGATATCATTTTTTAAGGGGGATAACATGCAAAAAATTGTGCCACATCTCTGGTATGACAAAGAGGCGGTTGAAGCTGCCGGTTTTTACGCTTCATTCTTCCCTTCTTCAAAGGTAAAGTTCACATCCAAAATGCGCGGTACACCTTCGGGAGAAGTTGATATTGTCGGATTCACCATCATGGGTTACGAATTTCAGGCAATCAGCGCCGGCCCTTATTTCAAATTCAACCCTCCTATCTCTGTTATGGTAAATTTTGACCCGTCACAGGACAAAGACGCGCTCAAAAGGATTGACGAAGTTTGGGAAAAACTGCTGCCCGGCGGCACGGTTATGATGCCCCTGGATAAATACCCCTTCAGCGGACGTTACGGCTGGATACAGGACAAATACGGGCTTTCATGGCAGCTTATCTACACCAATCCGGAAGGAGAAAAAAGGCCTTTTATAATTCCGGCCATGCTGTTTGTCACTCCAGGGTGCGATAAAGCGGAAGAGGCCACGGATTTCTATATCTCTGTATTTAAAAACTCCAAACGCGGCACACTTTCCCGCTATCCTGCAGGCATGGCTCCAAACAAAGAGGGTTCGGTGGCGTTTACGGACTTTAAGCTTGGCAATCAGTGGTTTGTCGCAATGGACGGCAGCAGCGAAATGCACAAGTTCGCGTTTAACGAAGCAGTTTCACTTATGATTATGTGTAAAGACCAGGCAGAGATAGATTACTACTGGGAGAAACTTTCAGCAGTCCCCGAAGCAGAGCAGTGCGGCTGGCTTAAGGATAAATACGGCGTTTCGTGGCAGATAGTGCCGGCAGAGATGGATGAAATGATGCGCAAAGGCACGCCTGAACAGACAGACAGGGTGACCAAAGCTTTCCTTCCCATGAAAAAAATGGTCATATCGGAACTAAAAAAAGCCTACAAAGGCAGATAAAGGAGCGGCGATTATGGCAAAATATGTGGACGGATTTGTTTTTACTGTACCGAAAGACCGCGTTGAAGATTACAAAAAGATGGCCGAAGAAGGCAGGGACACGTGGATGAAGCACGGCGCGCTTTCCTATTTTGAATGCGAAGGCGATGATTTGGCTTTAAAGGACAACGGCGAAGGAAAACGTCTTGAATTCACGGAACTTACAAAAGCAGGCCCGGACGATACCGTATGGTTTTCATTTATTGTATTTGAATCAAAAGCACACCGCGACGAAGTGAATAAGAAAGTAATGGCGGAGATGGATGAAAAATATAGTGATATAACAGATTTTTCAATGCCGTTTGACCCCAACAAGCTTGCCTACGGCGGCTTTTCAGTCGCGGTAGAAGGCCGCCGCTGAAAATCCGTTAATGTAGAGGCGTAACATGTTACGCCTCGCCTTTGTAATCGATTTTATTTTTTCGGGGTTGAATTGTGATTTTGTTTTTTTAAAAGCAAACACAAAAAACGTAATTCAAAAACAAGACGCAACATGTTGCGTCTCTACTTTAAACTGCAAAAAAACTAAAAACGCATACATAAAAACCTGACTTAAGAAGCGCGGTGTTACTTTTTATTACTTTCTGTTTTCAAACCCCGGCACAAAAGTTTTTTAAACATAAAAGCTATGCGCGAGGGGTGACCACCTGCCTGTTTTACCGGCCAGGATTATGTCTGCCGCCCAAAAATTCTTCGCAACTTTATTTAATATGTTGTGTCATAAGATTAATGAATAAAATAATTTTTAGGGGGTCTGTTATGAAAAAGTACATGTTAATCATGATTCTTCCGGTGTTTTTCTTTATTGGCTGCGAGCATCAATCACCCACTTCTGCATCTGAACCTCAACTCGCGACATTGCAGGCTTCCTTTATATCGTCATGCGATACAACTTACACTCCTTTAATGCACCCCGGTCTTGAAACAATTTCAGCATCAGTTTCCGAGAATTCCATTACTATTAACCACGCATATTATGATGGAGAATGCACTCACCTGGGATTTATTACATATATTGAACAGAACGATAACATTATTAACATATTTGAGATTCAGCATCAGGAAACAGACGCGGACGGCAACCTTCTTTCAAGCAGATGCAGATGCTATTACCACATAGAAACACTTCTTACATTCGTGAAGGCTGATGATTATACCATTAACATATACAAAGGCGATCAGTCGGCAAGTTATTTATACGAGACGCTCAACGTTACCGTTAACTGATTTTTTGGCAGCAGCCCTGCTTTAGCGGCTATTTTTTCACATACGGTATTTGTTGATAACCTTTTTATCAATAATATTTCTTTCAGGATTGGCTTTCCTTCACGGGCGCTTGTGTTTTTAATGTTTTACATATCACGCCCGAATGATAATTACCGGACAGTTCTGCAATTTTTATATTTTTAAAACCCGCAAAGTGATTTTAAATTGCGCTTTCAGGGTGCGGTAATTTTTTTAAATATAAACATTATAAGCGGGGCGGGGCACTGACTTAATGGATTTCTTTGATAAGCTTGATGTGCACTTCCGGGCTTCCGGGCGGGCCCTGCGGCCCTTTGTATTTTACCCCTGCGCCGTCCGAAGTCCTAAACCAGAAATCCGCGCTCCAAAACGCGGATAAAAAACCCGCCATTCTCATTTCCACTTTTACTGTTTCCGTCGGTTTTCCAAGGACATCAATTATTTCGTTTCCTTTATTCTCCAGCCTCATGTTAAAAACTTCAAAATCAAAAGGCCTTACCATGGCAAACTCCATTGATTTTTCCTGAGACAGCGCGAATTTTCCGCCCTGGATAAATACATATTGATAGACAGGTTTGCCCTCTTCAGACTTAACCGTCTTGCTTATACTGTTTCCTTTAAAAACCCCATAGGAAAAAATATCATTTCCCATTCTTTCCGATTTCATATGAATATTGTTTTTATCGTCATCTATTGTAAAACGTAAAGTCTGTCCGTCAGGGCTGTTTACGGCGGTAGATGTTACACCGTCAACATAATTGAATAAATTTGTATTCCCGCCGTTTTCATCTATTACCCAAATACTATTTGATGTTTTTCCCCCAACCGTAACATCAAACAAATATTCATCCGCCGCCTGCAGCAGGGATGCTGCCGCAATCATAATAAATACAAGTAGATATTTTTTCATTATTTAAACCTCCGCCGCTTTTTTAATAATTTTTCTTAGAGTCACGGTCAAAACAAATTTAATACCTGTCTTAATAAAAATAAAAGCTTTAAGCGAGGCCTGCCCCCCGGCCTAATTATTACTTCTGAAGTTTATTAACAATCTGTTCAATCTGCTGTATCATAAATAACGGCAGATTAATAATATCCCCGTCTTTTCTAAAACCCGCCATAGACGTACGCACTGCAGCCGCAGGTTTGTATTTTTCAATGTACGATTTAAGGCTTTTCGCATGCAGATTTTGTTCCGCTTTCGCTTCAACAGGTACTATTATCAGGCCTGTCTGTATTATAAAATCAATCTCCGCTTTGGCACCAACCGGCGCCCAATAATAAATACCATCTATACCGCACGCAATCAGCTGCTGTAGTACATATTGTTCCGTCAGAGCGCCTTTAAATTCAGAATACACTCTGGCACCTTCCAAAAGTGTTTGTTTTCTAAGGCCGCACATGGCCGAAAGAAGCCCTACATCACATATATAAAGTTTAAAAGCCGATATATCTTCATAAACTTTTAACGGAATTTCAGGTTTTTTAACCTTTGCAACACGGCTTACCATGCCGCAGTCTTTTAGCCAGGCAATAGACATCTCGTAATCTTTTGCCCTTGCACCTTCTTTTATCACACCATAAATAAATTTATGATTTATCTTCGACAGCTGCGATGGTATGGAATTCCACAGCATATTTGTCCTCACCGCTGTTTCAGGAGCCATATGTTTTGAAAAATCATTTTCATAAGCCCTTAAAATGTTCATCTGAACTTCACGCGCGCCGTCATAATCCCGGTTTTCCGCGAATTCAGATACAACTCCCGGCATTCCGCCGATAAAATAATAGTTTTTAAGGCATTCCATATATTTACTTTTAAAAACTTCAGCCAGTTTATAGTCTTCAGATTTCAGCGTTTCAACAAGCCCCGTTTCCCCCATCGCTTCAAGATATTCAAAAAAGGACAACGGATGTATATTAAGGAATTCCGCGTTTCCAACCGGAAAAGAAGTACCCTGATGAAGCGCGACTCCAAGCAGGCTGCCGGCGGCTATTATGTAAAGTTCAGGATTATTTTCATTAAAATATTTAAGTGAAGTAAGAGCTCTTGGCACTTCCTGAATTTCATCAAATATCAAAAGCGTTTCTTCCGGGACTATTTTAATCCCTGTTTCAAGCTGTATCCCGTTAATAAGCGTTTTAGTCTCCAGCGAGCTTTCAAATAATTCTTTCATCCGCGGGTTTGAATCAAAATTTATATACGCCGTATTCTTAAAGTTCAGTTTTCCAAACTCTTTCATAAGCCAGGTTTTTCCAACCTGCCTTACCCCGCTAAGAATTAAAGGCATCCTGTTTTTCTTATTTTTCCACTTAATCAGCGATTCCATAACGTATCTTTTCATAATAACCACCTTTCTACTTAATTTTTTCTTATTATATCAATTAAAAATGTAAATTTCAAGGCAATTTCCTTAAAATATCACTTTTTGGGACGAATTTTAGTAATATACATACACTATTTAGGACGAATTAATGCTATCAAAGCATACTTTTTAGTACGAGTTATATTAATACCTTTAAAATAAGATGTTTTTATGATATTTGATGCGATTAACGTATTGAAGCGTAGATGCTTAGAGGCTTGTTTTGCCCTAGTAGGCGCGTCCCTTTAGAGCGCGGTTGAAGCAAGGACAGCATTAGCAATTCGTCTTATCTAATTTCTAATTTCGATTTTCTACTTTCTCGTCCATAGCAGTTTTTTACTCGATGGCCGTAGGTGCGGCTGCCGGAAAAGTTAAAACGAAATGCATATAATCCGAATAATTATTTTGGCTTGTCAGACGCGGGTCTTCAGCCCAAGGTTTTCCTCCGGGGCTTAACAGAGCGGATACAAGTACATTAGTATCAATTACCGCCTTTATCATTTAATTTTTTTACGGGCGCTTCTTTTATCCGCCCTGTATTCTTGAATTTCCTTAAGCCCTTCTTTTTCCCCGATACCCCCGTGCGCACCCTTTTTCTGCATTCTTCCAAACGCTGCCGCAGCTTTGATTCTCATAGCCTCATTTACCACAAACTCAAAATTATCCTCATTAATGGGCAGCATATAGGCTATGGGTTTTCCGTTCAGGGTTAAAACGCTGTCTTCTCTGCTCATTATCTGCCTTGTTTTTTTATTTTTCACGGCCAGATCCCGTACTGTTATGAACTTCATCTGCAGCCTCCTTCGGTTCGTTATTTACCTGTTGTGATAAAAGTATAACATATGTTTGACAGTTATACAACAATTTTACCGGAGGTGTCAACGCAAAATAGAAATGTCCTATTTTCTGCAAAATAGAAATGTCCGGTTTTCAAAGTACAGCCTGCCAAGAATCCCCGGTT
>JAFGWA010000108.1 GCA_016937715.1 Candidatus Goldiibacteriota bacterium | reverse complement strand
TTTAAATTTTTTTGATAATTATCGCAGTTCATATATAACCTCCTGAATCATTATCCCGTTGTTAAGACCCCTAAATTGTCATCATATTAGACATCTAATAGTGCACCAACAAAAAAACGAAACGCAATATATTGCGTCTCTACATTAAAAAATAAAACACAAACACTGAATAAAAACTTTCAGCGGCGGCTCCAATCTTACTTTTTCTCTCCGGCAAGCTCTGCAAAAGCCGGAATATTGACAATCATCCATTTATAAAACGGATATATCTCATCATAAGCTTCCGGGGATAATTCTTTTTTTAGAACAGTCAGCCACCCTTCCAGTGTTGCCGAAAAATACAAATCACCAAAACCATGGCTTCCATAAACTTTGAATACCCAGATAACCGTATCCGCAATAACTTCAGGGTTAAAAGCGGTAAATAAGGAATCCATGAACATAGAGTGATTATTATTATTATCTTTCATCATTTCAAGATTGTTATTCCCCGTAAGTTCAAGAATATCTTTCCTTGCCTCCATCAAAATATTCATTTCCGCCGCAATTTTCGCCCTTTTCCCGGAATATTCACCCGTGCTTTTTTCTGAAGGCTGTTTTAACTTTTTTGCGCTTTCAACAAGCATATCCCTGTTCATTTTCCGTCACCCCTTTTTTTTGGCAAAATAAAAGTAAATTTAGCGCCTTTGGGAATTATATTTTCAGCCATTATCCGGCCGCCGTGCTGCTCAATAATTTTTTTACAGATAATAAGGCCAAGCCCCGTACTTTTGTCCCCGGAAGCTTTTACAGCGCCGGTTTTTCCGAAATATTTAAATAATGAATCCATTTTATTTTCCGGGATGCCCGGCCCTTCATCCAAGACTTCAAAAACCACATTATTTGCCTCCGTAAAAACATTCAATATAACATTTCCGCTTGCCGGAGTGAATTCAACCGCATTCCCCACTATGTTATCCAGTACCTGCTGCAGTTTCATTTTATCCGCTGAAATCACCCCGGTATCAGGGGATATATTTATATGCAGTTTAATTTTTCTGTTTTCCGCTTTAATCCTGTTCAGGTGAAGCATCTCTTCAATTTCTTTTTCAAGGCTGATATCAGAATAAACAAGCTCCAATGTCCCCGATTCAATGACAGAAACATCAAGAAAATCATTTACCAGCGCTTCCATGTGAACCGATGAAGATTCAATGGCGGTTATAAATTCAGACTGCCTTTTGCCAAGCTCCCCGGCAGCGCCGTTTAAAAGAAGGCTTGTGTACCCCTTAATAACCGTTATCGGTTTTCTTAAATCATGGGCAGCCATGCCAAGAAACCTGTTTTTCATGTCATTCATCTTTTTAAGTTCAGCGTTGCTTTTATGAAGTTCACGCGACAAATTACTTAGTTCATTATTCAGCGCAATCAATTTGGACTGAAACTCTTCTATCTCCATCACATCCATTCTTCCAAGAATCAGATACTCGCCATTAATTTCATAAAAGGAAAAATAAAAAGCTTCCGGAATGCCTTTATGGCTGTTTATGCTGAACAAGTGCTCTAAATCAGGGTTCTCTGTAAGCTGCCGGATATTCATTCTTTCAAAAAAGTCAATAAACACTTCCTTAATAGACTCTATGGGGTTTCCGTTCTTGACAAAAAGAGAGGCAAATTCATTGTAATCGGTGACTTTTCCGTCTTTTTGGACAACAAAATAAAAAATAAGGTTATTTTTATGCATGTATTCATTTACAATATTTTCTTTAGTTGTTCTCATTAATATACCTTTCAAGTTCTGAAATTGAATTTATAACAAATATTTTTTCGTATTGAACGAATTCCCCCGCGTAACGCTTTAAACCCTGCCCGCCGGCTAATATAACAAGATCAGCAAACTGCCGCCTTACAAGCTTTACGGTATTTATAAGCTGCGGCATGTTAAAATAAATACTGATAGACAGGCCTAAAACATCCGGTTTTTTATCTTTTATAAGAGTAATAAGGTTTTCAACCGGGGTATTTGCCCCAAGGAAGTACCCATGCCAGCCGTGCATTTCAAAGATGTCGGCTACCATCTTGGCGCCTATCTGATGATATTCATTTGCCAGGCAGGATATAACAACAGTTTTATTCTTATGGTCTGCTCCAAATATAAGCGGGTAAGACAAAGACATGCAGTATTCGGTTATACCGGTAGCCATGTGTTCAACCGCGGGTGTAATAATGTTTTCCTCCCAAAGCCTCCCCACTTCATACATTGCCCTCTGAAATAAATCCACATAAAGTTCTTTTAAGGTTATACCGTTTTTTATAAGATCCGCGGTTATTCCGCTGCAGGCGATACGGTTGCCGGAAATAAGATTTTCCCTGTAAGTTTCATATATCTTCTGCGTTATCATGCCGGCCATCCTAAATATATGTATTTATGCCAATGTTTCAGCTTAAAACATCACAGGGCTGTTTCTTTGCCTTTTACGTTTCCGGCATTTCAATTTTCACTTTAAACCATACTTCTTTTACCTTATATATAAATTTTACCATAAAGAATCTGCAAATACACAGTGAATTCATTACTTGTACTGCTCCGGTATTAAGTTAGAGGCTTGGAGACTGAAGTGAGTTTAAGAGAGAAATACGCAGAAACAGTAAAATCTAACCCACGCACCCTGAAGGGTACGGCTGCCATAACAAAAACTAATGCAAATCACGCAACCTGTATTCTCCGCAATATAATCTTTATTACCGCTGTTACTTGTAACCTGTCAACTGTAACCTGTAATTACCCTTCTGTCTTTAATATTATATTTTTCTTGTACTTAATCTCGTATTCATGAAGTGTTTCTATGTATTCTGTCTGAAGTTTTTCTTTTATCTTCTCCGGGACAAGCACTGCCACGTTTTCTTCAAGCATCTTTTTGCATTCATACTTTATCTTTCTCATATATTTTATACAGATATTTTCATCCGTCAGTATCCTGCCGTGGCCGTTGCATTTGGGGCATTCTTCAAAGTATATATCTTCCACCCTTCTGCTGTCGCGTTTTCTTGTAAGTTCCATAAGCCCGAATTCGCTTATATTCCCCACTTTATGAAACATCTTGCTTTTGGCAAGCTCCTGTTCCATTACTTCTTTTACCTTCTTCCTGTTTTCTTCCGACTGCATATCAATAAAATCAATCACTATAAGCCCGCCTAAGTTACGCAGGATTATCTGCCGCGCAATTTCCCTTGCGGCATGAAGGTTTACCGCAAGCAGGCTTGCTTCCACATCTTCCGCCCCCTTAAACTTGCCGCTGTTGATATCAAATACAGTCAGGGCTTCCGTTAAATCTATTTTTATGTATCCGCCTTTTTTGAAAGAAACAATATTGCTGAATATTCCTTCCACCTGCCCCTGCAGGTTATAATATTCAAACAACGGGTCATTGCCTTCATAAAGGTTCAGGTCAACCGTCCTGTTGTATGCCGTTTTCAGGTATTTTTCCATTTCTTCATATATTTCCCTTGAATCGGTCACAATTGATGACGTGTTGGAATCCAGGTATTCCCTGACTATTTTTACCGGCAGGTTCTGCTCGCAGTAAATCTGGGATGGCGCGCGCGATGAATCCGCGGCTTTCTTTACCGCCTTCCATTTTTCATGAAGTCCGCGTATCTCTTCCTGAAGGGCCGCCGCATCCGCTCCTTCCGCCTGTGTACGCGCTATAATCCCGTAATCGCCGGGGATATTATTTTTTGCATCCGCTATTATTGTCTTTAACCTGTCCCTTTCACCTTCATCTAAAATCCTTCTGGAAACACCTGTCTGTTTAAGATAAGGGCTGTACACCACATAATACCCGGGCAGCATAAGATTTGTGGTAAGCCTCGCGCCTTTTGTCTGATAGGGTTCTTTAATTACCTGTACCAGAATTTCCTGCCCTTTTTCAAATATACCTGTAATGCTTTCCTGCGGTTTTATGACCGCGGCTTCGCTTACGTCTTCAAGCATACCGGATTCGGCAATATTTGAAGAGTCAAAATACTCCCTTTCCGACAGGAATGCCGGTTTTGAATCGCCGATATCCACAAAAACAAAATTCATTCCCGCCACAAGTTTTTCTATTTTGCCTTTATAAATATTTCCGGCTTTGGCATAAACTTTTTTTTCTATAAAGAAATTACAAAGCCTGCCGTCTTCGGCTATTGCAACCGACGTATCAAAATCTTCCGAATTAATGAATATCTTTTTCATTATTTTTCCGCCTTTATATATTCCCTGTATATGTTCTGAAGCATACCCAGAGCCGTCATCGTGACGATAACCGATGTTCCGCCATAGCTTAAAAGCGGCAATGTTATGCCGGCAACCGGCATTATTCCCATATTCATTCCGACATTAACAAAAAACTGCGCGAATATCATTGTAACAAGGGCTCCTCCAAGCATTTTTCCGCCGGTAAACCTGCACAGTTTAATTATTTTAAGGGCTTCCATGATTAAAAACAGATATATCCCTATGATTATAAGTCCGCCCCAAAGCCCAAACTCTTCGGCAAGCACGGCAAAAATAAAGTCCGTATGTTTGATGGGTATAAAATTAAGCTGGCTTTGCGTCCCTTTGCCCCAGCCCTTTCCCAGCACCTCGCCTGAACCAACGGCAATCTGCGACTGAATTACATTATAGCCCGAACCCAACGGGTCAAGATGAGGGTTTACAAACGTATGAAGCCTCTGTTTCTGGTAATCATGCAGCGTGTAATACGCGACAGGAAGTATAAGAATTCCTATTATAAGAATTACCGAAAGTTTTTTTACAGGTATATTTCCAAGAAACAAAATAGCAAGCGTCATTGGAATAAGCATAAGCGCGCTTCCAAGGTCAGGCTGTTTTAATATCAAAAAAAACGGAACCAGAACAATAACTAATACAAGCATCAGATTCTTAAAAGAAAATGCTTCCTTGCCTTTTATAACAAGAAACCTTACAACTGTCGCGGCCACAACCAGTTTCATGAATTCACTTGGCTGAAAACCGTGCCCTCCAATTTTAAGCCATCTTTGCGCGCCAAGCGATGTGTGCCCCACAACAAGCACAAGAAGAAGAAGAAAAATAAACAATACAAAAAAATGGTTTGCCGCCGCTATCACAAGGTTGTAGTTAATATTGGCGACAACTATCATTAAAATAAAACCTATTCCATACCAGACCGACTGTTTTGAAAAGAACACTTTGCCGGGATCCGACTCCGCGCTGTAGATACCAAGAAGCCCGATTGCCATAAGCAAAATTGTCGCGCCCAAAAGCACCGGATTCATATCTTTTGTATACTGCCGCAGTTTTTCAGTAAGTTTAAAAAATCCCCTGAACTTTTGCATCTAAAGCTCCTTTAACGTCCTGAAATAAAAATCAAGCAGGTCTCCCGCTATAGGCGCTGCCGCTTCGCCGCCGCCGCCGCCGTGTTCTAAAAGTACGTACACTGCAATTTCCGGATTTTCAAAAGGCGCGTAACACGAAAACATGGCATGGTTATCACCGTGCACATTCTGCACCGTCCCTGTCTTGCCGGCCACTTCAATTCCCCTGACCTGCGAGGCTTTCCCCGTACCGGCCCAGTTGTTTACAACGCGCTTTAAAGCCGCCTGCATTATCTTTATATTTTCTTTTTTAACTTCAATTTCAAAAAGTTTTTTCGGCTCCGGATTCATAAAAATCCTGCGGTTATCCATTGTAACGGCTTTTAACAGGCGCGGCTGCATGGCGTAGCCGCCGTTTGCCATTGCCGCCATAATATTTAATATCTGCAGCGGTGTGCTTGTTATATAACCCTGCCCGATAGCCATCATAACTGTATTACCCGGAAACCACGGCGTCCTGGATATCCTTCTTTTCCACTCCCTTGTGGGGACAAGCCCTGACTTTTCACCGGGCAGGTCTATCCCCGATTTCTGCCCCAGGCCGAACATAACAGAGTATTTATAAAGCAATTCAACTGTCATCTTAAGCGAAACCTTATAAAAATAAATATCGCAGGACTGCTCTATCGCTTTATAAAAACTTACCCACCCGTGGCCCGTCCTTTTCCAGCATTTATACGGCCAGGTTTTTATCCAGTATATTCCTTCACAGAAAAACGCGTCATCAGTTTTAACTATATTTTCATTAAGCGCTCCGGAACCCGTTACAATTTTATATATTGACCCCGGCGAATACAATCCCTGTATAGCCCTGTTGTTAAGCGGGTTAGCTTTATCCCTTAATATTTTTTTCCAGTATTTCGCGTTTATCCTGCCGCTGAAATTATTCAGGTCATAGCCGGGCTTGGATACCATGCATAATATATCGCCTGTCTTTGGTTCAATTGCTATAATAACGCCGTTAAAATCCGTATTTTCCATAAGCTGTTCGGCATACTTCTGAAGCCTGAAGTCTATTGTAAGCACAATATTTTTTCCCTGCTGTGATTCCACTTTTTCCGCGATTTTTTTCTGCCTTCCCATGGCATCGGTAATGATATAAACAAGCCCGTCTTTGCCGCGCAGAATTTTGTCATAATAGTTCTCTATGCCCGTTTGCCCTATGATGTCACCGGGCCTGTACCCCTTATATTTGGTGTTCTTAATCTGGTTAGCCGTGATTTCTCCCGTATAACCTATCACATGGGATGCCAGGCTTCCATACGGATACTGCCGCTGAGGTTCCTGCAATACCGTGATGCCGTTTACTTCAACTGTCTTTTCCGTAAGTTCAGAAAGCTGTTTTAAGGTAAGCGCGCGCCTTAATATTATGGGTTCAAAAACATGTACCCCGCTTTCCTTCATCTTCTCTTCTATCTCTGACGGTTCTATTTCAAGCACATCCGCTATTTCCCTTATAACTTTTTCCATTTTATTATTTGTTTTAAAGTAATATGGAATTATGCCCGCCGAATACGCGGGGGAATTGGTCACAATAGCCCTGTAATTACGGTCATATATATACCCGCGGGGAGCGCTTTCCCTTACAAAAGTGACACTATTGGATTCCGCAAGTTTGGCATAATAAGCGCCTTTGATTACCTGAAGGTAAAACAGACGCCCAGCAAGCAGTATGACGGCAACCCCGGCCATCCAGCCAAAGAATTTAACCCTTAGAAAATTCTGATAAACGGATTTTATATTCTCGCGAATATCGTTTTTAACCATCTTGCCCCTTCCCCGTTATAAAGTTCCGATAATTTAAGGACAAAGATTCCGGTCAGCGAAGTTGCAAGAAAGAACTTAACGGCATAAAAAGGAAACACAGCCGAACCAATACCCCAGTAAAATAAAAAAGCGGACAGCCACTGCAAAGAGACCGCAGCCGCGGCGCCGCATACCACCATTACAGCACGGGCTATAAAATTTTCTTTATAAAAATTGGCATAAATAAACCTGAAAACAAAAAATGTCATAAGGCCGCCAAACAATCCGGCTCCAAAATAAGGCATTGTAAGCGCGTCCATGTACGAATAGAAAATAACAGCGGCAAACGCGGCGGTTACATCTTTTTTCCGCATAATAAATACAGCTGTTATTATATATGCCATGTCCACGTCGTGAATTATGCTTCCCGGCATAAAACTGTAAGCGTGCACAGCCGCGGCTGCAAGAAAAATAATTATTAAATTTAAATTTTTAATAATAAAGCTCCTTTATTTTTTACGGACTACAAGCACTTCTCTTACCGTGTTTGTATTTACATAAGGCTTAACGCGGACTACAAGTGAAAGGTTATTGCTTTTTTTGTCAACCGCTGTAACTTCGCCGATTTTAATCCCTGCCGGAAAAGAAGCGCCAAGTTCAGAAGTAAGAATCACGTCGCCCAGCTGAATATCTTCTTCTTTTGGGACGTATTTTAATTCGCATATGTTATTTCCGGCGCCTATCAGAATGCCCGCAACCCCGCTGCGTTCAACCCTTGCGCTGATGCTGCTTTTGACATCCGTTAAAAGCTGAACCATGCAGGTGGAAGCGCCCACGCTTGAAACCCTTCCAAGCACTCCACCCGGCGCGAACACACCGTCGCCTTCTTCCACGCCGTAATTTGCACCTTTATCAAGGGCGTAAAACTGAATAAACCCGCTGCCTGTGCTTATGGCATTGGCGGGCGTCCTTACCCTTTTTCCGTAAGCTTCATTGTCATTTAATGATTTTAACCGGCCAAGCCTTGCCAGTTCCGCGCGAAGCGACTGATTTTCCATGTCAAGCGCCATGTTTTTCTGGGTTAAATACTGAAGGCTTCTTCCGGATTTGAAGATCTGCTTTATGGAATTGAAAGTATCTGATGTATAATAGACAAAATCCCCTGTTTTCTGCTGAACAGAATGGGCAGCCTTAACAACAGGAGCGGCCGCGCCTTTTTTCCATGCCATTATCCCGGCGATTATGGTCATAAGTATAACCGCCGCGTAAAATAACTTCTGTGAAAGTTTAAGCCTGCGTTTCATCTTGCCTTTTAAGAAGCAATGTGCGTTTCTTCGCCTTCAAAAGAGAGCCTTCTTAAGACGTCAAGCTGCTCTTCAAGCATCTTGCCGGCGCCTTTTACGACGCATTCCTGGGGGGACTCGCCAATATGAACCGGTACTCCGGTTTCCTCCCTTAACTTCTTGTCGAAATTCCTAAGCTGGGCTCCGCCGCCGGTAAGCACAATGCCCTTGTCAATTATGTCGGCCGCAAGTTCCGGTTTGGTCTGTTCAAGCGTAAACTTGATGCCGTCAATTATTTTGGTTATCGGTTCTTCAATGGCTATCGCCATTTCATCCGAATTTATTCTTATTGTCCTGGGAAGCCCTGTTGTTAAGTCGCTTCCCTTTACATCCATTTCTTCTGTCTTGTCAAGTTTAATGGCACAGCCAATCTGAATTTTTATTTTTTCCGCTGTGCGTTCCCCGACGTGGATGTTGTATGCTTTTTTAAGATATGCCGTGATGGCATCGTCAAACTTATCTCCGGCAGTCCTGATTGAATTAAAAACAACAAGGCCTCCCATTGAAATTACCGCGACTTCCGTTGTTCCGCCGCCGATATCCACAACCATGTGGCCAACCGGATCTTCCACAGGAAGGCCCGCGCCTATTGCCGCCGCCATTGGTTCATCAATAAGGTAAACTTCCCTTGCTCCCGCCTGGATCGCGGATTCGCGTACAGCGCGCCTTTCAACCGGCGTTACGCCTTTAGGGACGGATATGGCAATTCTTGGGCTTACAAGCGAATGCCTGTTATGAACCTTTACAATAAAGTACCTTAACATTTTTTCTGTCACGTTAAAATCCGCAATGACGCCGTCTTTCATAGGCCTTATTGCCTGTACATCGCCGGGAGTTTTGCCTACCATTTCTTTAGCGGCATTACCCACAGCAATTACTTCGCGCCCTTTGTAAAGGGCTACAATTGACGGTTCTTTTAATACTATTCCTTTGCCTTTAAGATATACAAGCGTCGTGGCCGTTCCAAGGTCAATGGCCATGTCGTTGGAAAACATTCCAAGAAAATAATCCAATATCATTTTATTTTTTCCCCTTTCCCTTTACAACTTTCTTAGGCGCTGCCTTTTTAGCTGTTTTGGGTGCTGTTTTTACCGCTTTCTTTGCCGGTTTTTTATCCGCGGTCTTTTTAACTTCTGCCTTCGCTGATGGTGCCGGTACTGAAGCAGGCGACCCTTTTTTATTCATGAATTTTTCAAAATCAAAGCCGCCCCACTCTATCATTCCCTGAAGGACAACAAGCCCTATTAATAACAATAAAAGCAAAACTCCAAGAATTACTCCAACCATAATAATACCTCCCTAAAATATAAATTTTTTAATTAAGTGTTTTACCGTTGAAATCAGAAAAATTATAACAAAATAAGGGGGTATTGGCAACAGGAAAACGGAAGATCGGATGCACGGATGGACGGAAACAAAAAACAAAAACACTTAAAACAAAGTAAAAAAACGGGCCGTAAACAGCCCGTTTTTTTATCCGCATTTATAACACACCTTAACAATCCGCAAAATGCCTTCAATTACAGCATATTTAAAAACTTAAATTCACTCCCGCGTTGATGGTTCTGCCTTGCATCGGGTATTTATTAACCACCTGATATTCCCTGTTATCCAGCACATTATCCACGTTTGCGAATACTGACGCGTTTTCACTTATAATATGCCTGACAGAAAGGTCATAAATATAGTATTCTTTCATGTATTCACCCGCGTTATCCAGCCTTGAATCAATATACCTTACGCCCGCGGAAAGTTTTGTAGAAAACGGAAGTTTAAATTCCGCCTTTGCATACACACTGTCTTCAGGGCTGTATGAAAGTTTTTTGCCTGTCTTTTTGTCCCTTGCATCAAGATAAGAATATGCCCCCGTTAAAGTGATAAAATCAAACAGCACAAATTCAGCTTCAACTTCCGCGCCCATTATAACAGCACGGTCAAGGTTTTCTGCTGACGATTTATCATATGTCGCCCAGTCTGTTTCTGTCACCCACCTTATCATATCCGTTACATCCCTTCGGTAAAGCACTATTTTCTCTGAAATATTGCCCTCTTTTTTTGTAATTCCCGCTTCGTACGACATTGATTTTTCGGGTTTAAGCGCCTGATTTCCTTTTGTAGTACTGATATAACCTCCAAAATCCAGAGTCTCATCCCAGAATAAATCGCCGAACGTGGGTTCGGAAAACGCCTGTGACACAGAGGCAAAAACATCCGTGCTGTCCGCAATTGAATACCTTGCGCCGCCGCTGAAACTTGTAACCATACCATAAACCGAATGCACGTCTTCCCTTACCGCGGCTGTTAAAACAAGTTTTTCAAAAAGGTAAGCCGTAGCGTTTGTCAGCACCGCGTGATTGCCTGTTGATTTATTGCCCGTCTTTAAACTTTTGGCGCTTTTATTGGAAAATTCATACCCTCCGTAAACATTTACAGGCCCTGCTGTGTACGATGACATTACGCTTACCTTGCCTTCATTTTTGATGTGCCTGTCATCAACGTAAATGTCCGGATTTTTAAACGCAAGGTCGCCGCCCCTGTAATAACCGCTTACAACAACTTTGGTTTCGTTAAACTTCAGTGTTTCTTCCGCTCCTACGGCAAAAAGTTCATCAAACTGTTTTGCCAGAGGCGACGGCCCAAACTGATTAAACGGTATCCCCTCTTCACGTTTTATGTAATAGCCTGAAAGTTTTGAATCTATCGCGTCCCCGGAAAAAGATATTCTTGCCCCCGCAGAACGCTTGAAAAAACCGGAATTTTGCATATAACCCGGGCTCTTTTCTTCGTTTCCTGTAACTGAATATTTCACGCCCCCTATTTTATAATCCGATGAAAGGGAGTATTTCTGAAAATTATCAGAACCAAAAGAAGCGGAAATATCCGCGATTGCCATTTTCTTTTTTTCTTTAAGAAGGTTCACAACTCCCGCTGCCGCGTCAGCTCCATATATTGAAGACATTCCGCCTTTTATCACTTCCACCCTTCCTATACCTGACATTTCCACCAGATTTAAATCCACCCCCCCGGTAAAAATATCATTAAGCGGAATTCCTTCATAAAGGACCAAAGACTGCCTGGAAGACGCGCCGCGTATATTAAGCGAAGCTAACCCCTCATAAGAACCGTATTTAAGAACGGATAATCCGGGCAATTCAGACAATACATCTTCAAGTTTGACCGCTCCGGAAGCCTTAATTTTTTCTTCAGAAATTATATCAATACTTTTTGTCACAAGCCCTTCGTATTCAGCCATTTTTCTTGCGGTCACCACAATTTCCCCAAGTGAATTATCTGCCGCCGGCGTTACCGCGGCTTTGGGTTTAAAATCATACAGGCCCGTGTTTTTGCCCGGCTGCTGCTGAGGCACCTGCTGAATTGCATTATCCCCGGCCGCATTACCTCCCTGCGATTCATAAATTGACTGAATGCTGTTGTAATCACTGGTAAAACCTGTTGCCGCCGCCGAAAAAACAATAACTGCAAACAAACCTAACATTAATCTTTTCATCTTTCCTCCGTTTAATTTATATTTTTAAAAAAATATTATTTTTCCCTGTTATCTGATTACGGGACAACCCAAATCCGTCAAACGCATACGCTTCTTTAATATTATTTTCAGACAACACATCTTCAGCCGCTCCCGCAGCCATAACACTGCCTTTGTTCATAAGAACAACATTATCCGCGGTTTCAAAGACCGCGTTGATGTCATGCGTAACCATTATAACGGTTCTGCCTTCGTCCCTATAACCGCGGATTATTTCATAAACCTTTGCCTGATGCCCTATATCAAGAAAAGCTGACGGCTCGTCCAGAAGCATTGTTCCGGCATCCTGCGCCGCGGCGCGCGCCAAAAGCGCAAGCCTTTTTTCGCCCCCGGAAAGTGTCCTGAATTCACGCCCGCTTTTATCCGCCATATCAGCCGATTCCAGCGCTTTATCCACCGCTTTTATGTCTTTTGGATTTAAAAATCCAAGCACGCTGCCGTGCGGACGCCTTCCCATAGCCGCTATTTCCTTTACCGTATACGCAAATTCCTGTTCTTCCGACTGCGGCACGTAAGAAAACATTTTGGTCCTTTGCGTATTTGATATTTTTTCTATTTCCCCGCCGTCAACAGTAATACTTCCTTCATGCCTGCCGGCTATGCCCGCGATAAGTTTTAACAGCGTGGTCTTGCCTGCTCCGTTTTTTCCCGCTATAACAGTCAGAACGCCTTTGGGTATTTCAAGGGCATCAATATCAAGCGTGAAGTCCCGTCCATATTTAAAAATAACAGATGAAAGTTTTATACCGTACACTTTATTTCACCCTTTTTGCCAGAATTATAAATATAGGCGCGCCAATAAGCCCTGTTATAACCCCTACCGGAAGCTCGCCCGGAAGAAACACCGTCCTTGCAATGGTATCGCATATAAGCAGGAACAGCGCGCCGGATAAAGCGGAAGCCGGCAAAAGCAGCCTTAAATCCGGGCCTGTAAACTTTCTGACAGCATGCGGCACCACAAGCCCTATAAATCCTATCACCCCGCTTAAAGAGACCGCGGCCGCGGTTACAATACTAGCCAAAATAAAATAAAACAGTTTTAAAAATTCCGGATTAACGCCAAGGGTGGAAGCAGTTTCTTCTCCCGCGGACATTATATTAAGGTCATTGGCAAAGAAAATTCCCGCGGCAAGGGCCGCTAAAAGAAGTATTGCCGCGCCCTTTATCTGCTGATAATTACTTCCTGAAAGGTCGCCCATCAGCCAGTAAATAACCTTTACTATGTCACGGCTGTTTACCGCGCTTAAAAGCATCACAGCCGAAGACAGCATTGTGCCCGTCATTACGCCCGTTAACAGCAGGCGTGATGAATTCACCCTGCCGTCTTTAATGGAAACTGTGTAAACAAAAAATACGGCAAGCATGGCGCCCGCAAACGCCGGCGCGATTATAAAAGAAAAGCCTGATATTATCCCTATTGAAGCGCCCAATGCGGCGCCGGAAGAGATGCCTGTAATAAACGGGTCCACCAGCGAATTCCTGAACAGCGACTGCAGCGCCGCCCCGCTTATGCCAAGCATAGCGCCCACGATAACGGCAAGAATAATCCTTGGCAGCCTTAATCCGGTTATTATCATATAGTCCGGCGTTCCCTGATTACCGCCTGCCAGTATGGAAAATACCGCTGACGGCGATATCTCTGCCGAACCAATACATAAAGAGAAACCGGCAGTAATAATAAGCACGCAAAAAATTAATAAAGAAATTATAATTCCTTTTTTCATTTTATCGCGCCCTCTTGCAGTATTCTTTTAAGTTCTTCTATAGCTTCCACCACTCTGGGGCCGGGCCTCATTGTCCTGTCAAGCATCTCACCTGTAACAGCTGTTATGCCGTTATTCTTTCCTGCTATTGTCGCCGAGAAACAGGGCCTTTTCAGGAAATTTTTTTCCGGATTATAAAAAAGCAGTATTTTTTCAGGATTTGCTTTAATTATCTCTTCCTTTGATACTTTGGGATATTCACCGTCCGCGAATGCCACCACATTGCTGCCGCCGGCCGCGCTTATAAGTTTTCCGGTAAACGAATTTTCCGACACAGCCATAAGCGGCTCCCCCCATATTTCAGCATATACTTTTATTTTATCGCGCTTTTTTGATACCGCTTTATTAAGCCTCTTTTCAAACATAATAATTTTTTTCTCCGCTTTTCTGCCTCCGCCCAAAAGCGCGTTTAATTTTCTCATGTCGGACGCAATATCAGCCAATTCCCTTGGATAAAGGACAATAACGGGCACGCCCATTGATTCAAGCTTATATATGGCGCTCTTCTGCACGCCGCCTCCGGAAATTACCGCCTGCGGTGAAAGCCTTATTATCTGTTCTTCATCCGGATTCATAAAATCACCGGCTTTGGGAAGAAGCTTTGCCTGGGCGGGATAATCGCAGTTCATTGATACCGCCGCAAGCCTGTTTTCAAGCCCAAGGTAATAAATCATCTCTGTATGCGCGGGTGATATGCACACTATTTTATTCACCGGCCCTTTAACTTCCACAGTCCTGCCCACATCATCGGTTATGGACATTGAAAAAATTAAAAAAGGAGCCGCCAGCAGGCATATTATCAGAACACTTATTTTTTTCACCAAATCTCCTTGTTATTATCTATGTTCTTCATCAATCAGTACTCTATTCCTTTTCTTGCCTTTAATCCGGCTTTAAACGGGTGCTTTATCTCTTTCATTTCGGTCACAAGGTCCGCAGTGTTCTTTAATTCTTTTCCTGCCCCCCTGCCGGTCAAAATAATCTCCGTACCCGCCGGCCTTAACTTAATCAGGCGGATTAATTCTTCCTGCTTTATCAGTTTAAGACTTATAAGATGAACTGCTTCATCAAGCACAGCCATTTGATACTTACCTGAATTTATCTCTTTAAAAGTAATCTCTATATCTTCAGCCACCCTTTCTTCAAGGGCTTCCATGTCAATATTCTTCTCAAAAAACGGCGACATTTCATCAAACTTCAGGTACTTCACGTTTTCCATTGCTTTTAACATTTTTTCTTCCCCGGATTCCAGTTTCCCGTTCTTTAAAAACTGGCAGAATAGAACCTTTAACCCGGAACCGCAAGCCCTGACCGCGGCACCTACAGCTGCCGTAGTCTTGCCTTTCCCATCACCCGTATAAACCTGAACCATCCCTTTTTTCATAAACCCTCCTGTCAAGTAACAGCTGTCAACTGACAAGTTACAGCTGAAAACTTATCACTTGCTACCTGTCACTTGCTACCTGTCACTTGCTACCTGTCACCTGTCACCTGTCACCTGTCACCTGTCACCTGTCACCTGTCACCTGTCACTTGCTACCTGTCACCTGTCACCTGTCACCTGTCACCTGCTACCTGCTACCTGCTACCTGCTACCTGTTACCTGTTACCTGCTACCTGCTACCTGTTACCTGTTACCTGTTACCTGTTACCTGTCTTTACTACACTCCCTTTAAATGCTCCCTTATCTCATCCCTATCCTGTTTTGACAGATGAGAAATACTGTTAAAAAGGGTGACAAAATAGGCGTTTCTTTTTTTATTGAAATGAATCTCGGAAATAGACGCGTTGTACATCCTTAACCTTTTATAATTTTGCAGTTCCAGGACAAGCGCAAGTATACCCCTTACCACACCGCCGTGGCATACAATTACAATATTAGCCCCGTGTTTGTTTTCCTTTATGGCTTTCATAAAGCCCTTTTTTATCCGTTTAAAGAAACTTATGTCATTTTCCACGCCAAAATCTTCATCCCTTAAACCGGATTCATACTTTTTTCCTTCCAGCTGCCCGTAATGGCGTTCACGGAAAAGTTTTTCTTCCTGAATTTTGCCCTTATACCCTGATACGGCCTTTATCTGTTCAGCAGTCTGAACCGCGCGCATAAGGTCGCTTGAAATAACCGCGTCTATCTTTTTACCGCAGAATTCCCGGCCGATACGCTTTGCCTGCGACAGCCCTTTTTTATTAAGCGGAATATCTGTCTGCCCCTGAAATAAAAGCCTCTTATTCCAGTCGGTCTCTCCGTGCCTTACAAGGTAAATATTCATTATTATTCTCCGTATAAAATAAAAAAACCCGGCATCGCGCCGGGTGAAATTTCAGAATATCTTTTTCCTTTTGCGCGAAAGTACTTCCCGTTAAAGCAGTGGACCGGGCTCGCCTTTTAGGCTTTACCGTTGCGCGACAGCGCCCCGAATCTAACGGGGACTTCCCCTGCTAAAACGTCTTATGGATAAAAGTTAACACATAAGTACCCCGGTGTCAAGAAGGCGCGAGGGACAGAGGGACAAAAACACGAGGGACAGAGGGACGGATGCACGGAGGGACAGAGGGTCGGAAGTAAAGACAAAAATAAAACAAATATTGAAGATTCGAAATTCGAAAATTAGAAGAACACATACAGGGGTTGGGTGTGTTTTTTCAGTATGCGCCGCGTAAGTTCAGTATGTGACCGGCAGAAGCGTTTTAATGCCGCGCCGGCATATTTGGATGTGACGCGAGTTCACGTTTGCCAATGACGTTAACCCGCCTGTGATTTCAAATTTATTCGGATACAAGAATACCAATTTGCGGCGCGTACTGAAAAAATATACCCAAGCCCTGTGATGTCAGATGTTTGGATGCTTAGAGGCTTGGATGCTTAGTCAAATCCCAAATCAATTACAGCGGGCTGTAGACCCGCGTCTATCCTGCCTGCTTCAGCTCGCAGGCTCGCTTCAACCACTGCATAAAAATAAAAAAAGGCCCCGGATTTCTCCGGGGCCTTGGGATATTAAAATTTAGAACTATTCGCCGTCGTCACCGATTGCGGATGAAGGGCACGATTCCATTGCTTCTTTGCATGCCGCTTCCTGGTCAGCTGTCGGCTGGGCGCTTACATAAGCATATGAGCCGTCATCTTTTAATTTAAAGTTATCCGGAGCCATTCCTTCGCATATCCCGCAGGATGTGCACTGATCATCAACGTAATACTTGCCCGCGACGTTGTCCGCGTTCTTTGCTGCTTTGTTCGCCATTTCTTGTTCCTCCTTGAAATTTAAAATATGTTAATGCCTTATTATTTTTTTACCTTCTGTCATATCAATGACAGTTGACGCTTTTCCTCTGACTATCTTATCAAATTGAATACAAATATCAACATTTTTTAAGAACCCTTTATCAATATCACTGAATTTAACCGGCGTTGCCGCTCCGGAATAATTGGCGGAAGTGGCCGCAAGCGGGCTGTTTGAACCATTTATTATTGTGTTTATTATATCCAATTCAACAAACCTTATCCCTATTGTTTTTTTTATGAACTTCATTTTTTTTACGCCTTCGTGTTTCGCCTTAAATATCAGCGTATAAGGGCCGGGAAGTTTATTTTCAAGAAATTGTTTCTGGTTTTTTCCGGCAAATGCAAACTTGCTTATCTGTTTCAGCGAAGAAACAAACACCTGAAGCGGTTTGGAAAAATCCCGCCCTTTTAAATTATATATTTTTTTTACCGCTGTTTTACATTCAGCAGCACAGAAAACCCCATAAACTGTATCAGTTGGAATAACAGCAATACCGCCTTCTTTAAGCACTTCTATTACCTGTTGAAGCTGTTTATCAGTAAGAGCGCCTTTTGCCGCTTTTATTATTTTCACTAATTCTCCGGATTGATTGCTATATTAACTTCCGGACAGCGCAGGAGCGCTGTCCCTACAAAAACATCTGTTTTCGAAGGAGACGCTCTACTGCACGTCCCGCAAAACAGTATTCTGACAATCTAAATATAAACTTTTTTTACCCGTTTATTTTTTTCTAACATATACAGTATGTCTGACGATTTACTTTTTGCCCTTCAAATATGCTTTTATCCCTGACTTCTGAAGTTTATCATCTTTTTCTTCAACAGATTTAGC